>CALITV010000210.1 GCA_938048925.1 uncultured bacterium
CTCCTTCTTGAAGGTGAACAGCGAGAGTTCCGACTGTTCCAACTGTTTCTTGAGGTTGATGCTCTGCTCCGAAAGCCACTTCGCGGCGTCCCGCGTTGCGAGGTACCGTTTCTCTATGTTGAACTCAATGTATGCCGTGGCCACACTGTTCGCGAGAAACGCCGCAACCTCCGGATCGGGATCGGAGACGCTCACCTGCACGATGTTTGAATTCTTCTGCGGTTCGACCGTTATTTTTCCTTGGAGAATCGCCACCGTATCGACATTCTGCATCTCGGCCGGATCTTCGAACTGGTCTGCTCGTATCCCGAACAACTCGAGTGCATGCTCATGCGAGAGCCCCTCGATCACCTTGGCGCTCACCGAGCGGCTCTTGATTATCTCGTACTGGGTCGCCGCGTATTCCTTGCTCGCCCAGTAGTAATCAGCCCCCGATGAAGTGACCGCCTCGACACGGCGACCGAGGATATTCTCTTCCTTGGGATCCATCTCGAGCATCACCGTCGCCCGATAGATCCGTGGCGCCTTATAGAGATAGGCGGCTGTAAGAGTAAGCGTGACGACGACGATACCGGCAAAAAGATAGAGGTGCTTGACGAGAAGCAGGTAGAATTGCTTGATGTCAAACTCTTTCGCGCCCATCACACCGTCAGAAAAAACGCTCCCGCACAAACACTATGTCATCAGGCAACAGGTAGAAGGTTTCTGCCTTTCCCGACAACATCGCTTCGATGTCAACGGTAAACCTGACCTCCTGCCCCGACTCGTCCCGCCGAGTTACCACGACATTGTTGATGTCGGCCATATTGGTGAATCCCCCGGCAAGCGCGACCGCCTCGACGACGCTCAACCGGTGAATGATCGGTATTTTCCCCGCGTTCTTCACCTGTCCCAACACGAATACCCGGCGGCTGTTGAACTCCTTGACGAACACCGAAACCTGCGGATCGCGGATAAATCCTTCCCGCAGGCGCTCCGCTATCCTTTCAGCAAGCGAGAAGTTCGTCATCCCTTTTATCGTCAATTCTCCGATAAACGGGAAGACAATGAATCCCTCGGGACTCACCTGATAGGTCCCGCTCAGCTCTTTTTCTCCATACACCGTTATCTGCAGCAAATCTCCGGGACCGATGACCCCCGATTGGAGAACTCCGGCGTCCGGCTCTTGGGCAACTGCGGCTTTCTTCGCCGGTGCTCCCGGTCCCTCCGGGCCCCCCTCCGTTCCACCGTCCTGCATTATCTTGAAGGTACACGAGGAGGCAGTCAGGACAAAGAGTGCGCCGAGCGCCGAGGCGAAGAGGATGACACCGCGACGCACCATGGCCACATCAATAATCGGCCGTAAGCGTAAGAAGCACGCGATGATCCATATAGTCATAGTAGGTGGTATAGGTGACATCGGTTGACGCAGCACCCGTCACCACGACCTGTTGTGAGCTGTAATAGGGTGTTTGTCGCGTTTCGAAGGTATACTGCAACGCCAAGCCGAGCCAACGGAGGAAATTATATGATATCGTTGGCTGGACGCGTATCAGATGATCTTGACGCGAGAGGCTCTGCTGATTGGTGGTGACGGTTTTCACCGCGCCCGTCGTCGGGTCTGGAGGAGTTATCTCGACCATATTTTGAATGGGGTAGCGGACATTGTTGCCGTAGTCGTAGTGGCTGTAACTCGCATCGAGTTTGAGAAGCAAACGATTAAAGAACTTTTGCACCACTTCAAGGTATGCCTTGTCGAGCGTATAGTATTGGAAAACGGGGATCGGCATGAGGGTGCGCACATACCCCAATCTGAGGAGTGTGTTTTGCGAGTGTTTGAAAACGAACTCGACACCAGCCACCCCATCGTGATGCATCTCTTTCGAGAATGAATTCGTATAGCCGCCGGAAAGTTTCAGAGATATCTTCGATGTCAACTGGCCGAGCGCACCGACAAAGACCGACAACGGCATCGCCCGTTGCTCATCACGGTAATCTCCGGCATTGAAATAGTCTTGGTAGATAAAAGAGGCATTGAAGAAGGCCCCTGTCTTCGGGAGAAACTTCCACTGACCGTAGAGAGAATTACGGGAGTTCCAGAAGTTATGCTTGCTGAACAGAGACTCTTCGAAGTAATTGAGTTGTATGCCTGATGATATCTTGAGGCTGAGCGTGTCTTCCGTGTTTTTTACATAGAGCGACAGCAAAAAATCCTCGAACAGGTTGGTGTGAAGTCCGTTCTCGATGGCTATCTGATCGGGACGGTTGTCTCGGCGTAGACCATTCGACGCCTGCACGATAACGTTGCCGTCCTTGTTGAATTCGCCCAGAATATTGGTATCGAAATGAAGAGAAGAAAGCGTCGAGTAATGTTCGAAGGTTTTTTTGTCCTCGAGACCGCTGTAGAGATCGTAAGAAAGGGCAAGCGCCATGCCCAAGGTTTTTTCTCTGTCGTCTATCTTTGCTCGAAGGGCGGGAGCAAAACGTATGATTAAGTCGCCTGTATCGGAAAAGGTATAATTCCGAGAGGGATCGAAATTATCAACGAAAGTGGAGCGTTCCGATATTCTGTTGATATTGGTGTCGTATTCCGAGGCAAGAGAAAGATGAAGATTCAACAAGGCCGTTTCCGACAATCTGAATCCCGTCTGTTGGACGGCAACACCTTCGCTCTCCGCACCGCATAGGATATCCGTCCACAAAAACAAACATCCCGTCATGAACATAAACACTATGCGTGGGAAAACAAGCATCGGCATCAACACTCAACAAGGCCTGTCATTGTCTTTCATTTTTCTGGGCTAGCTTCGATAAAAGGAGGAATAGAAACCTGATCTCCATAATCGTTCACGATTTCGGGGGTCCCTCCCGTTTCTCCGGGAGTTTCGGCCGGACCACCGGGTGTATCGGTGCCGGCCCCGTCAGCAAGGTCTTCGGTCCCCAAGTTA
The DNA here is from genome assembly GCA_938048925.1 of uncultured bacterium. GTDB lineage: Bacteria > UBP6 > UBA1177 > UBA1177 > JAKLFG01 > CALITV01. The sequence goes on from CALITV010000210.1 coordinate 2,928, forward strand.
TTCGGATCGCGCTCCGTCGCCCAATCGGAGGTGAAATCCTGTCCCATCGCGTCTCCGATAGAGTCTTCCTCGCCATAGGTACCCGTCATATCCTTTTTTTGCTCCTTCTCCACGGTGGAGCGATTGTCCACCCGCGTCAACTGACGAGGACACGCTTGCGCGTCAATGAAGGCCTTCTCAGCGGCATCCGCAAGACCGCGTGTCAGCATCACCTGCGTCTGAGCCGCATCTTTTTTCTCGGCACGAATGAGATCGCTCATACGGTCTTTTGCGCTCTGAATGCTCGCCGCGATGCCCCGTATGGTTGCTAGGATGTCACCGAGACACACCTTCCATTTGATGTCCTTCTCTTCCACTGCCGCCGCCTGCATTTTCTTGACCGCCATCTCTATTGCACCGATCCGGGCCGCTTTTGCCTCCACCTCGGCGACCATCTGGTCTGCGGTCATGGTAACTTTCTTCTCTCTCAGTGGTTCGACGCCGGTGGGATCGGGCGCACCCTGCAAAAGAAGCGACCCTGCGCAAAGAAGAAAGAAGAACACCGTTCTCTTTTTCATCGCTTGCTCCGTTAATTGGCCGGCGAGAACACGAACGGAAAGGTCACCGAAGCGGGCGACTCAGGCTTTGGAAACCGCCAGCGGCTCACCACGCCCTTGATGCACGCGGCGACATCGGCATCTTTCATGGTATCTTCCGTTATCTCGACCATCTCGGCACGACCATCTTGGTTGATCATCCAAGTCACCGCAACCTTACCCTTCAATTGAGGGTTAGTTTTTAATGCCTTCTCATAGCATCTTTGAATAGCGGCGCTGTTCTGCTTCACTATCTTGACCACGCCTGCCTGATCGAGCGTACCCTCAACCTCCGGGGCACCTATCTTCGTGCTCGCAACGATTTCCTTCTCCTTCATTCCGCTGACCTTGACATTGCCGGAACTGGCGGCAACCTTGAGATCGTCAATCTTTGCCGACTCGGTAGCGCCGGCGTCCCCTTTGCGACTCCGCTGTCCCGCATCGGTCGCGATGCCGATCTGTTTGACGCCGGACAAGGCGGAGTCTATATCTCGATCTTTTCCCCCCTCTCCCAAAACATCAGAGATGATTCCCGCCGAACCGTCACCACCCGCAGAGCCAATGAGTTTCAAAAGACCGACTCCTGCCACTTTCTTCTTCAACTCAGCGATACGCATCTCCTCTTCCCTCGCGCGGGTCGCCGCGTCGCGCGGTCCTTTCTTCTTCTTTGACACATCTTCGCCGCCCGATGTTTCTTCTTTTTTGGCGGCCGTCGCCGTTCCTTCCATCTCGGTTGTCTTTTTTTCTTCGATCGGCTTCTCCTCTATGGGAGGCATCTCAGGAGCAATGAGGCGTGCAAAGCGGTTGTCTATCTGGTCAAGCGCCTTCGGGGCGGGGTCGGGCAATCCATACATCCAATAAAGAAACGCAAAACCTATCAAAAATACAGAGGCATGTATCGCCGCAAGCGGCCAATCTATCATCTGCGTCCATGATCCCCGTATCGAGCGGGGTAACCGGAGTTTCGGAGGCCGTGCCGGCGGCACGACGAACTGAAATAGAACTATGGCGCTCCCCACCAACACTTTACCGCGCGCATCGGTTGAGAGCGGAAGAATATACGCATGTCCCCGTTTCTTGAGAAGACCTTTCTTGATAACCTCTTCTATCTCTATCACTTTTCCCTTCAGGAATACCTTCCCGCTCATGTTTTCCATTACTACGAGCTCATATCTTCCCGATTTATAATAGAAAATCGGGAACTTGCTCGGGAGACTCGAAGAGGGAACAACGAAATGCGCCTTGGAGGTATCGCCGACATAGATCGTTTCCGGTTTGCGGAAGACCTGCTCGTCGATGATTTTGCCGTTATAGATGACGCCGACGCGCAGCACCTTTTCAGTTGCAACGTTCTGAGTCATGACAACCTCTTCTTTTGCGTAAGGAAACCGCTCATCTTCCTCCGACGCGGGACAGGCGCGGCACGGGGGAGAGGTCTCTATTCGAGAAACACTCTCCCCCTCTTTTTAAGATTTTTCGCGCGCACTGCTTCGTCCCTTGTTCCGCTCGCCGTGTCGGCTCATCAACCCTCCGGACTGGAGATCGTAAGGAACTTAAACTTGTTGAATTCCGCCTGTCCAGCCGTGTACATCACCTCGGTAAGAAGACGAAACGGGGTGTCGCCGTCCATGATAATGGTCGCAACGCCCAGCGTCTTGCCCGCCGATGGGTTCACCGCAGCGATACGGCGCTGTTTCTCCATGCCGTCGGCCAGCATCTTATTGAGAGGGATGATGAAGTAACCGTCTTCGCCGCCGCGCTTCTGGGAACCGTCCACCTTGCCGTCCTTCACCGCCAACGCCATCGCGTTATCCACAAGGATCGCCGACTTCGAGACGGTTATGGTAACCGTCTGTTCTGGTTGCAACATTGTCTTACTCTTCACGAGATCGAGATCGGCCGACGGAGTAACCGCCACCGGATCGGTCGAATAGCTTTTCAGCAGGAACACAAGAAGAATAGTGAGAATGTCCATGAGAGAGGTAATCGTCAATTTAGGCGGTCTCTCCAGCCGCCCTCCCTTCTTCCCCGCCTTTTTTTTGGCGAGCATCTCTTGCTCGTATGTTTCCGAGAGAATCTCGTAGGTCTGTTTTTGCTCTTCTGCCATGCTATCCTCCCTTATGCCACGCCGGCGCTCAAGACGACATTCGGGAAGAGCGTCTTTTTCTTGTCGCCCTCCTTCTTCTCCCGAGAAGCGTCCATCACTTGGATGATATAGCGATATTTGATGTGCGACTCGGCCGTAATGATGATGTTCTCTTCCACCGGGTTCTCATCCTTGATGTCGGAGAGCATCTGGCTCAAGCGATCGTAGTCGTACACCTTGCCGGGGACCGGTTTGCCGTCAACGACCTCCTCGCCGTCCTTTTTGGGGATCGTCGGCCCCAGCGGATCATCCTTGTTCTCGATCACTTGATCCCGCGCATAGAGGTGGAACCCGCGGTCGGTGAGGGCAATGGTCAGTTTGAGCGGCTTTTCATCGGGAGCTTGGTCGGGTGGCGTCACCTCGCTCGACGGACCGATCTGAGGCGTCGCCACATTGATGACCGCCAGTTTCAGTGTCTCCATGGCCGTGATGAGAAGCGGGATGAGAATGAGAATGAGATTCATCGCCGGGATGAGATTGACATCGGTATCGGGCTCCAGTTCTTTTCTTTTTCTTGCCATAGGAAAACCTCCTATTTAATGGGTTAGCCCTCGGTCACCGTCCCCTTCTCGCGCGAAACCAACAGGTTGACCAATTTAACCGAATAGAGATCGATGTCGTTGAAGATTTTGCCTTCGAGCGACTTGATGAGCATATGAATGAACATCCCGGGGATCGCGACGCCGAGACCGAAACCGGTCGTGTTCATCGCGATGGAGATGCCGCTGGCGAGAAGCGCCGATTTCTGCTCGGGCGCCGCGTGTGCAACGGCATCGAACGCTTGGATCAGCCCTTGAATGGTGCCCAGCAGTCCAAGCATTGTCGCCATGTTGAAGACGACCGCGACCGTGTCGGTGAGTTTCTTGACCTTGGGGGTGTACTCAAGAACCGTCTCATCAATGGCGTTCTGAATCTCGAGTTCACCGCGGTTCGCGCGGCTGAGGCCCGCTTTGAGCACATTGGCGAGCGCCGCATCGCCGGCGGCCGAGCAGAGTTTGATCGCCTTGTCAACATTGTTGGCCATGACGAGTTTCTGGATCTGCTTCATCAGGTTGGCGCCGTTGGTGTTGAACTTAAGGAGAAGGAAGAGAAACTTGTAGATGGCGACGCCGATGATGTAGAGGCCGCACATCGCGATGAAGTGCATGAACATACCGCCCTCGCGGTAAAACTGAGCAAACGATTGAATCATGACGAAACCTCCGTCAAAACAAGGTGAATATACCTAGAAAGCGTCTTCACTGAAGACCGCTTCCCTAACCTTCGGGACAAAGTTCACTTGCAAATCGAGTGTCCGGTAAACAAACTTGGCCCGCGACAAGAAATACATCGCTTCCGGCTTCTGTATCTTTCCTTTTATCTCTATCTCTTGGAAAACGAAACTCTTGGGGCGCCCCGGCTGGGGCCCTGCCATGAGCACGACAGCCGTCAATAAAACTACCACTGCGGTCATAGCCCCTCTTACCGGTATCAAGGACTTCCTCACAGTTTACACCATTGTACGAATGACCGTATTTCATACCTTTTTCTCGGGAAGAAATCAAATTTTTTGTCACTTTTATGGTTCCGTATTCTTTGGCGTTTTCTCTTCATCTGGCGGAGGTGGTACCTCAGGGGAGAGCGGCGACGCGCTGCCTGTTTTGAGCGCCTCGATGCGTTTTTGGACAAAGAGCCGCACATCATGCTCTTCGCCAAGGTCGGCGTGTTTCGCGAGGAACTCGGCATACGCATCTATTGTATCCTTTTTCTTCGCTTCCTCCAAATCCTTCATCAACTGTTGATACTGACGCTCCTCTTCCTCTTCCTTCTTGCGTTTCGCCTCCATCTTCTGTCTCTGTTTTATCATCAGTTCTATTTTTTTCTTCTCGGTTTGTGCCTCTTTCAAGTAATCGGCTATCCGCTTCTGCTCCTCCTTGTCGCGCTTGTCAACCATCGCAAAATACTTGGTCAAATAGGTCGTCGCGGTGTCGAGACGCACCGGTTGTCCGTCGCCCTCGACATCGTTGTCGAGGTAGAGGACGGCAAGGTTATAGATGATATCTTTCATCATTTCTTTGGGCGTTGCCGGGTCCTTTTCCAAAGAAACCAGAATATCTCGGGCCTGCTTGTATTCCTTCAGTCCCTTCAAGGCAACCGCCAGATTAAACTTTGCCTCGAGAAAATCGGGAGATATCTTCAAAGCAAATTCGAGTTCTTGTCGCGCCGTCTCGAAGTCTTCTATCTCCATCGCAAGAACCGCCAACATATTAGAGACTTCCGGCAACTCCGGGTTGAACTTCTTTGCTTTCCGGAAGTGCTCGGTGGCTTTCTGCTTATTTCCTTGCTTGTATTCGAGGAAACCGTATATCCGCTGGAGACGGAAATTATCGGGGTTGATCTGCTCGGCAGTCGAAAAAATCATCTGTGCAAGTTCGAGCATGCCTTGATAAAAATAGGCAGTGCCGAGAGACACCATGGCATCCACATTCTGTTCGTCTTCCTTCAGCACCGCCTTGGCGTGTTTGATGCACTCGTCATACTTCTTCGCTTTAAGATAGAGCCACGCAAGAAAGTTGTTCCGTACGACCACATCGGTGATCGTGTCCGCAAGGCGACGATAGTCGTCGGTTCGCAGGTTCTTCTTGTGCTCATCCAAGAGCACCATGTTGTATAAGGCCTGTTCCTGTATCTGCCGCACCGTCACCGCCTTCTCATACCACCGGCGCGCCTCATCGAGTTTACCCTGTCGCTCAAGACAAAGCGCTATATTGTAGGCGATGGACCCATTTTCCTTGTCCTGCACAAACGCTTTTTCCCATTCCTTCAAAGCTGCGCCGCACCCTTGGGAGAAATAACGTTCGACCCCTTTTCCGAACTCTTCCTTTGCCGGCCCGACATACCGCGTCCCGTCGAAGAAACGCTCCCGTTCCGACTCCTTTTCCCGTTGAGCATTTTCATCACGTTGCTTCCTCTCTTCGTCGGAAAGGGGCTGCTTCTTCTCGGGAGAGGCCGCCGGCAAAGCCGCTTTACTTTCTTCGGAGACTGCCTTTTCCTTGTCGCCCTTATCCGATTCCGTCTTTTGTTCGGTGAGCGACTCTTTTATTCGTGCCGCCCCCTTCTCCGGTGCCGTCGAGGCACATCCCCCTATGAACGCAAAGATAACGACGAGATACACGAACGGTAGTGCAAAGCGGGCCCGTATCGCCGCCATTTCATTCCCCCTTGGGAGATTCTTCTCCGGCCGGTTTTTCTTCCTTCTTGATGCCCGCCCGCTTATACACCTTCTTTTCGGAACGGTCCAAGGTCAGGATGACCGGATACCCCGACTCGAGGGCGGTGTTGATCCCATACCGCGGCGCTTTCCCGGCACGGAACTCTTCAGGACGGAGTTTGGAGAGTTTTTCGATGATAAGAGTCGTCCATCTGTTGAATATCCGCGCCTCCTTCGCCTTTTCAAGCGTGCTGACATAAATGTCAACCGCCTGCTGTTCAAGCGGCGCGATCTGTTCGTTAAGCATCTGCTGATACATGTCGGCCGCTTCAGGATCTTTTTCAATTTCCTTCGGAATCGGCGTATCAATCAGCGCGGCCGCAAAGAGTTGCAGAATATTTCCCTGCCGGTAAAGAGCGGCATACGACCATTCCGATTTATATTTGAGGATCTCTCCATAGCGTTTTCCCAACTCTTGAGACAACGCCTTCTTCGCCTTGAGCGACTCCTCAAGCTTTTTGAGATTCTGTCCGCCTATCTTGAGTTTTTCATAGTCTGCGAAATCGTCCTCTATCAGTTTGAACTCCGCCTCTGCCGCATAGGCGTTTGCCTCTTCACTCTCCACCTTCTTGGCGTTATAGTATTCGAGTATCTTCACATACGTTTCCTTCGCCCGCTTCCAGTCCCCCAGCTTTTCCTCATAGGTTTTGGCGATCTGATAGTAGGCACGCAACACGAGGTTTTGCACCGCGGGATCGTTACGATAGGTATCGATAAACTGCTCGAGCCGGGCGATCATCCCCTTCCAGTCTTCCGCTTTCTGATACATGAGACCTACGAAGTAGGCCGCCTCCTTTCCGTCCGGCTTATCGGCCTGTTCCCGTGCATAGAGGGCATAATAGGTTGCCGCTTCGCGATACCGCTTGAGTCTCTCGAGAAGCAGCGCCGCGTTGTATATGGCAAAAAGTCTTTTTTCGTTCGTCGGGTACTTTTTGTAAAGGAGCAGATAGGCGTCCAAAGCCTTTTCGAAGTTATACGAACGCTCGGCATTGTAAGCGACCAAGAAAAGGGACTGCGGTGCTATCGGCGAGTAAGGGTACTCTTTGTATATGCGCTCGTGAATCGTCATAGCCGAATCGAACAGGAGCGCCTTCTCGAAGTTATATGCAGCGTTGAAGAGAGCTTTGTCGGCATCTTGGTGGTACGGGTTCTCCTCGACGATACGCAGATACTCGTCGGCCGCTTCCCGATGTTTCTTTTCCTCTTGCAACTGCTCCGCATACTTAAAGAGCGCCGCGCCGCGATAGGTCTTGAATTCGTCGGTAATCTCTTTTCCCTTGGGGCTCTTCGCCTGCAGCAAGCGGTCGGTGAGCAGCTTCGACCACTTCGCGACATTGACCCAGTCCTTCTTCTCCGTATAGGCACCGATGATGTCTCGAGCGGCATAGACAGCCGCCTCCGATTCGGGGAACTCGTTGATGATGCGAAGATACCGTTTCTCGGCTTCATCGAACCTGCCGTGGTCATAGAAGATACGCGCCGAGTTGTACGCCACCCCGCTCCGGTCGGCGGCCTCTTTCGCAATCTCGAGATAAATGTCGCTTGCCTCTATGAGTTTTTCCTCTATCTTCGCAAAGGGCTTTCCCCTCTTCTCCTCGCTTTTTATCTGGCGTTCCGGCGCTTCTTCCCATAAGGCGTTGTAACAATGATAGGTTGCCAATCCGGCGTCGTTTCTCAGCCTATCTTGATTCTTGTCATCACGAATGCGTTCATAGATGAGCACTGCTCTTGCGATCTGGCCTGAGAAGTAGAGGCAATCGGCAAAGTTGTAACTGATGTCATAACTCTCCGAAGTATAGGGGAATTTCTCCAGATACTTTCCATAAAGTTGAGCCGCTACGGCATATTCGTTCTTTGCCCTTTCGAAATCCCCCTTCTCTTTTGCCTGTTGGGCTAGCGTTTGGTGATACCCGGCGGAACCGATGAGAAAATCTTTCGCCTGCTGAGCGGCATTTCGCAACGCAGTGGCATTGGCCCGATTCTTGATCGCCCACTCCGCCCCCTCTTCGTAAAGCACCGTAAAGCGCTCTATCTCTTCCTGCATCTTGTCGAGCATACCCTGCTTGTTGTACATCTGAATAAGTTTCTCATGGATCTTGGGAGCGCTCTCGTGGTGCGGGTGTCGCGACAGAACGAACCGATATGCTTTTTCGGCTTGCGCGTAATTGGCGTTCTCGTAATAATACTTCCCTAGTTTGTCGAACACCTCGAGTTCGAAGTTCTTCCCGTCTATTTTGTTGAAATAGGCTATCGCTTTGTCAACCGAGCCCCACTCTTCGTCGGCGAAACTTATCGCGATATACTGCACAGACTCCTTGCGCATATCCTGTCCGCCGGGCAATCCACGGCGCTTCATCTCGTCGGCGTAGAAGATGAGCGATGCAAACGTGTCTATCGCCCGGTCGAAGTCGTTCATACGGTAATAGGTCCATGCGATCTTGTAAACCACCTTGTCGTAATCCTTATAATCCTTGTATTGGGCGCTTTTCATGAAAGCGTCCAGCGCCTTGCGGAGGTCGTTCTTCTCTGAGAAGTAGTATTCTCCTATCCGCATATAAACCTCGGCGGCATACTCCGAAGAGATTTTTTGCTCCATCATCTCTTCCCACACCTTCACCGCCTCCTCCTTCTGCTTGGAAGCGTCGAGACAATAGCCGAGCATATAATATGCTCCGCCGAGATAGCGGAAGTCACGATAGTTCGTGACGATCTCCCGATACAGCGCGATAGACGGCTCTAGGTCTACGATCGGCATCTCCGGCTCTTGGGCAATCTGTCCTTTCTCATAGAGCGCCATTTGGCGGTCATATTCGTCCATCCGCGCCTCGTGCTCTATCATGGAGCGTTCATAGTAAAGTTCCGCCAAACGGTACATGGCGCTGGGAACGAACTCGGCGTTTCCCCAATACTTCTTGATAAAATTCTCGAAAAGAACGATCGCCTCGTCGCGGGAAGCCGACTCGCTTTCCAGTTCCTTGCGAAGAGAGGGCTGGTATTTCATCTCAATGAGTCGTTTCTTTTCTTCCACCTTACGCTTCAGAAGAGACTGCACCTCCCGTTGATAGTCGGCGACCAGCGATTCATAGCGGATAATCTGTCGTTCGACATAATCCTTCTCAAAACTTGTCTCGTCAACCACCATGGGAACACGGTTGTTTTTTCGCTCGGTCTCCTCTTTCGTAAGATTTTTTTCTTCTTTCGCCGAAAGTGGCAGGGCAAACAACAGGAGACAGAGGAGTTTGAGGATCGTCATTCCAAGTTCTCCAAGTTCAGGTAGAGTTCCTGAATCTCCTGCGCCATCCGCGTACGAAGACGGTTGAGGTTCTGAGTCGCCTCTTCCTTGCGCTCCCACGCGACATCAATAATGCCGAGATCGGCTTGCAAAAGAAGATCGTCAAATGTTTTGTTCACCCGCGAAAGGTTGGAAACTACCGTCAACGAGACGGTCTCGTTCACCTCCCGCTTCAAAGAGAGGAGTTGACTTTTATACTCTTCGATCTTTATTTTTTCGGCTTCGAAGGCCTCCTTGATATTTTGCACAAGGCCGCCCACGACCTCGTTGAGCCTGTCGGAAAACCGAGCGACAATCCCGGCAAGATTGTCCAACCGTGCGAAAAGATCCTCCACCCGCTTCTTTTCCGTTGCGGGAAGACTTGTCGAGCGAGCAAGAATCTGTTCCTGCTCCCGCAGTACCCGCTCATAGGCATCACGAGCGATCATCATGCGGGAAAAGATGTCCCCGCCCAAAAGAATGCGGTTTTTTTCGTCCTCGGTTTCCTGCTTGAATTGCAGAATGCGCTCCCGCAGGGAAACGACCTGTTGCTTTTCTGTCTCTATTTTCTTGACGATCCTGTTATCGGGAGATGTCGTCGCGCGCATATAGTACATATGCAACGATTCGATCTGATCCCCCACCGTTTTCGTACGCACCAACGCTCGGTGGATTTCTTCCTCAAAGGCAAGTAACGAAGCGGTATAATGGGAAACGGTTTCCTCAAAAGAGGCCCCTGCCTGAGGCGTCAAATCGCTTACCTTTTTCTCGAGAGGCTTCCTCTCCTTTTCAAGATCATCCCATCTCGCGCGATCCTGCGGCGCAAGTCCCTTCAACACCGCGTCGGCGTATACCTTCAAAAGGGCGGCTCGAAGAGCAGCCACTTTGCTCTTCAGAATGATCGTCTTTTCGGTCCCCTCTTTAAGGGGCGGGAATATGGCGGCCACATTTTTGTTCCCGACGATGATTGCCAGTTTGCTTTCCAGTTTAGCGACCTGTTCCAGATCCACCTCTATTTGTTTGAGCTCATCCTGAAGTCTCATCGCTTGAGAGAATTTCTTGTTGTCCTTAAGCAAGGATCTTACGAGGGGCGCATACAACGAGAAACGCGACTCGACGGAGCCATCGGCGTCTTCCCAAAGGCTTGTTTTCCCTTTAAGAGAATTCAGTTGGTCACGAACATCCCCATATTCTTTGACAATACGATTGAACAGAAGCATTGCCTCGCCATAACGGCGCAACTTGATGAGGATATTCCCCTCAAGTATCTCGGCCTGCGGTGCCACAAAGGATCCGGGCGCGATATACCGCACCAATCGCAACGCATCGAGCGCCTTTTCCCATTGTTCGCGCTTGATATAGATCCAACACAGTTCCAAATAAGCCTCGGCGAACAGATGAGAACGGTGATCGATCTTCAGATAATAATCGGTGGCGGTTTCCAAATCGCCTTTTCCAAAAAGAAGACGCCCCATCGCAAGTATCGCGAGATCGCGAATCTGTTCATACTTGAGATACGGGCCTGCCGGCGTCTCGCTCACTGTAGCAAAAAAGGGAATTGCTCGTTCGATGTCGTTCCCCTGCAAGGCGATCACCCCGCGGAAATAGAGGCTTTGAAGATAGTAAGCGCTCTCTTTCTGGACCGCAGAGAGCACCGCGTCCGCGTCCTTGTACTGGGCATCGAAAAAAAGCGATTTACCTAAGAAGTAAAGAAGGTCTTGATCCCGCGAGATATCGTAGCCGATGTTGAGAAAATCGTTGTAGTATGTCTTTGCTTTCGCATACTCTCCCAGATGATACGCCGCGGCGATGAGCCGTTTAAGGGCGTCCACCTGAAAACGCGAATAGGGTTTCTCGGCCAGCAATGTTTCGTAATACCGGGACGCCGAGAGGTAGTTGTTGCTGAGGAACAATGTCTCGGCGAGTTTGAAAAGAGCCTCTTCCCAGATGACATCCTTCTCTTTCCGCCCGCTCGCTATAGAGTAATAGAGACTTCCCGCCGAAATGTAGTCTTTTCGTTCAAAATAGAAATCGGCCTTCTCAAGTTTCTTCGCGGGAGATTCGCTGTATTCGCGACTGACGGTGAAAGGAGCTAGGTAGCGTCCCTCGGCACCTGCTACTTCCTCCTCGAGTGTTTTTAAGTCGAACTCTATCGAAGAAAGATTCTTCTCAAGCGCCCCTGCCCCCCCTGCGTCGGAAACCTTTTGTTGTGCCGCGAGTTCTTTGCCCTCCGCGACCAGCAATAAAGCCAAACACAAGAAACGGCAAGAAAACATCCTCGTTCGGAGAGACATTACCTGCACCACATTTTACTGAGCCGATCGTTCCTGCCGGCGGTCGTTCCGTTCGGCCGTAGTAAATTCCTCGTAGGATTTTTTGGCAATATCGAATGATATATAGAGGCGGTTGTCGAGTTTCACCAATGAACCTCTATCTATCGTCGTCGCCGTCACCTCGACCAACTGTCCCTCTTCAACATTGAAAGAATAACCTGCTTTCAGTTTGAACAAATAACCTTTCATATAAGAAAAGAGCCCGTACCCTTTTCCTCTATACACAAGGTAAATAGACAGGTGGTGCGGCCCCGGCACCACCGACCCGTCGAAGATAGGCACTTCGTCCTTTATTTCGGGGCCGCCTTCGACCCATTTGAATACCGGTGCTTCGTCGAGGTAGTACAACACCGAGACCAACTCGAAGGCCGACCCCACATCGTTGCGGTGCACAATGGAACAGCGGGCGCCTGCCAGCGCGCCGCTCAACACCGTCTCTTGCAAGACGGCAAGTCGTTGCTTTGCTCTGAAGACCTTGTCTTTCAGCGAGTTGATCTTTTCCTCAAGGTTGCGCAGGCGAAGATCAATCTCCGGAGCAGAAGCACCCCCCCCCGGAGGCGTCGGACGAGTCTCGCCGACCTCCGCCGGTGCTGCTCCGTCAGAGGATAGTGCACCGGTATCCTCCGCCAGAACCCCCCAAACGGCGAGAAGCAAGAGGGCGCAAAAAACCATAACAACCGTTTTCATATCGTATCCCCAAAAAGCAACAAAGCAGCATACACAAGCAAGTCGGTAAAATCAATTTTTCAGATATGTTCTACGGTGGAAAGAGGGCGGCCTAGGAAACGCCCTCCTATACGTCGAAAGCTCTCGGCTGCATCGGTGACAAAGAAACGCTCCTCGCCTTTTCCGGAAACATCGTTGGAAAGCCCGGAGCGGGTCAGAAGATCCCGAAGAGCAACCGCGGTAGGAACCGCAGAATCAATGATGAACACCTTGTTTCGAAAATAGGCCTCTAGAGCAGGACGTAAAAGCGGGTAGTGCGTACACCCGAGGACGAGGGTATCTATAGCGACTTCTCGGAAATCCGCAAGGTAGTAATCTATCACTTGGTCAACCAGCGGATGCACGACTATCCCTTCCTCAACTAATGGGACAAAAAGCGGACATGCCTTGGCCCTTATTGTTTTCCCCAGAGATTCCAAGGCAGATTGATAAACCCCACTGCCGATGGTCGTCGTCGTTCCGATCACCCCTATATTCTCCGTATCCGATCGGGAAGAAAGATATTTCACCACCGGTTCGACGACACCGATAATCGGGATATCCGGGAAAACCGCCCTGACATGGTCGAGTGCCGTCGCCGATGCTGTATTGCAGGCGACCACTACGACCTTGGCTCCTTGCCCGACGAGGAACCGGATGTTGCCTTCGGCATACCGACGGATGACCTCCGGTGACTTGGTGCCGTAAGGAACCCTCGCCGTGTCACCGAGATAATACAAATCCTCGGAAGGCAGAATTTCTTTTATTTCCTTGAAAACGGTGAGCCCGCCGATACCCGAATCAAAAATCCCGATCGGTTTTTTCTTTGCAGAAACCATCACTATTTTCCTTCTCGTTACATTCTGCTTTTTTCTAACCGAACAAGAAAAACGAACACAAAGAAGATACGGTCTTTCTTCAGAACCCGAAAGAGTATTTAAGATACGGCATGATAGTTACGCCGAACCCGTCGAAATTCACAATGTAATCGAATTTCGCCGAAAGTCCCATGGAAAAGTGGCGTGCATAGGTGTAATATTCGGCATCCGCCCCCATGCCGATCATGATGAAAAGATCGTTTTCTTTGTTGCCGGAATCTTTTGCCTTTGCGGCAAGCATGAAGTCGGCGCCGAGATTAAGACCTATCTCCCAGCGGTTGTTGATACAGTAGGTAGGAGAAAGGGATATTCCGACCAGCACCGGCGCATAGTCTTCGAGCCACGGGGAGACCGACTTAGAGGAATCGGTATTAAGTTGCAAGAGACCGAAGTCCGCATTAATCCCCAATGAAAAGACGCTGACAATCTGAATATCGTATCCGAACCCAAGCTTAACAATAGAACCAACCGTATCGGAGTACTTGGCCGCGTCACCTATCATAAAAAAGGGACCACCGGAAATGGCGGAATTGAATCCCTTCAAGACAGGCACGAGATCGTTGCCGGAGGCGTCTCCCACCGTCTGCTCTTCGGCGGAAAGAAGCGACACGGCGAACAGTATCAGTGCCGCTGTCATTATTCTCCCTTTCATAGCCGCACTCCTCCTTTCTTACCCTTCCGAATGTTTGAACACGAAGGGATAGTTAACGATGACGATGCCGCCGCCCTTCGGTTGCGGAAACCTTATCTTTTTT
>CALITV010000211.1 GCA_938048925.1 uncultured bacterium
ATGACCGGCCACCTGCTCGGAGGGGCTGGATCGCTCGAGGCGGCGGTAACCGCGCTCTCCATTCACCACCAGAAGATACATGGCACTATGAACTACGAAACTCCCGATCCCGAGTGCGATCTCGATTACACGCCGAACAAGGCGCAAGACTGTGCGATAACTTATGCAGTGTCTAATTCCTTCGGTTTCGGTGGCGTCAACGGTGTCCTTGTCCTTGCCAAGTATCCTCGCTGAGTCAGGAGACGAATGACATGACCATTTTCTCGCGTATTCTCGGGTTCGGGCACTATCTCCCGGCAAAGGTAATGACCAATACCGATTTCGAAAAAATAGTGGAAACCTCTGACGAGTGGATCACCACGCGAACCGGGATCAAAGAGCGTCACTTCACCGGCGACGGGGAAAGCGCCTCGACGATGGCCGCCGCTGCGGCGCGACAGGCGCTTGAGCGGAGCGGCGTGGATAAAGAATCGCTCGACGCGATCATCGTGGCGACGGTCACCGCAGATATGCACTATCCTTCGACCGCGTCGCTCGTCGAACGGGCTCTCGGTATTGTTCGCCACATTCCCTCGTTCGACATCGGGGCCGCTTGTGCCGGTTTTGTTTTCGGTATTACGATCGCCGACGCGTTGATCAAGACCGGTGCTTACCGCACGATTCTTCTTGTCGGAAGCGAGAATCTCTCGAAATTCACCGACATGCAGGACCGCAACACCTGCGTGCTCTTTGGCGACGGCGCCGGAGCGGCCGTTCTGCAAGCCGCATCGGAACCGGGTATTCTCGCGAGCCACCTCGGCACCGAAGGCGCATTCAGCCACCTCATCGAACTTCCGGCAGGCGGGTCGCGAATGCCGGCAACGCACGAAACGGTCGAGAAGCGGCTCCATTATACCCGCATGGAAGGGCAGGAGGTCTACAAACAAGCAGTCAAGGACATGTCGGAGGCGGCGCTCGCGGCTATGAGAATCGCAGGTCTTTCGGTGGACGATGTCAGTTGGTTCGTGCCGCATCAGGCGAACACCCGTATCATCGAAACGGTCGGAAAGCGCCTCAATGTGCCGATGGGAAAGGTGTTCCAGAACATTGCGCATGTCGGTAACACCTCGGCGGCGAGCATTCCGATAGCCCTTTCGGAGATGGAAGAACAAGGTCTTCTCCGTCGCGGCCAGAATGTCGTGCTGACTGCTCTCGGTTCGGGGCTCACCTATGGTTCGGTTGCCTTCCGTTACTAGACTCGATCGTCATTGTTTTTTCTAACTTGTTGTAACAACTGTTGTTTCTCGCAATTTTTTCTTGTTGACTTCCAGAGGGATATCCGCTATCATGGCAACTAGACTGGCGTGTCAGTCTAGTTCCATGGCAACATGATTTGGTAAACAGCGACTCGGGAGCAGAACGATGACGAGGATGATCGTATTTCCGGGACAAGGTTCTCAGGTCGTCGGTATGGGAAAAGACCTCTACGAGGCAAGTAGCGAAGCGCGGGCGATTTTCGCCGCCGCCGATGAGGCGCTCGGACTGCCGCTCACCAAGATTTGTTTTGAGGGACCGGCTGAGGAACTCATGCTTACCAAATATACTCAGCCGGCGATACTGACAGTCTCTTATGCGCTGTGGCGCGAATTGACGAGGCGACATGCCATTGACGGCGTCAAGTATATGGCAGGTCACTCGCTTGGCGAATACACGGCGCTCGTCGCTGCCGGCGCGCTGGATTTTGCCGAGGCGGTGCGGGCAGTTCACCTGCGTGGATCGTTTATGCAAGAGGCGGTTGAGGTCGGCAAGGGTTCGATGGCGGCGGTCATTGATGTGCCACGGGAAACCATCTACAAGATTTGCAACGAGTCGGGGCATCTGGTAAGCCCCGCGAACTTCAATTCACCTAAGCAGGTGGTCATCTCGGGTATCGCCGAAGGAGTGGACTATGTTATCAATAAATTGAAGTCCGAGAACAAGAAGGCGATGAAACTGAAAGTCTCGGCGCCGTTCCACAGCGAACTCATGAAGCCGGCTGAGGAGCGGATGCGCGAGGTGCTCTGGGGTATGCGGGTCCATGCTTTTCGCGTTCCGGTCATCGCAAATGTCACGGCGCGTCCCTACCGTTCGGTTGACGAAATTCGACCGCTTCTCACCGCGCAGATTTGTGGGGCGGTCAACTGGGAGGACTCGGTCCACTTCGCACACCGCGAGGGGGTAACCGAACTCATCGAGGTGGGGCCGGGTAATGTGCTCGCCAAACTTGCCGGCCAGATTATTCCCGAGATAAAGACGCGTAATGTGGCGACACTCGCCGATGTCGAAAGCTTCTCGCTCTAGTCGTTGGTTTTTCCGATAAACGGTTCTAACGCTGCACGCCAACGGCGCAATTTCTCCGCATACGGAATCATCGCACAGGCAGGGCTCGTGGAGGGAAGCGCCCATACCGTAAGCCCCTTTTGACGGGCGTCGGTCAGGTGTCGCCAAATGTAGCGATAAAATGATTGACGAGCCTTGCCGCCGTTGAGGGCGATCGCGGTGATGGTGGGATGGGCAACGAGCAGTTGCTCAATCGCGTTGGGGACTTCACTTTCAGGTCTGATGTCACCGTCACCGGAACCTTCCCGTTCGCAGTGCTTGAGAACATCCCAGAGCGCAATGCCGCTCCGTGTCAGCGCTTCAAGCCGCTTTTCATAGGGTAGTCCGGGATTCGCTCCGCAGATTTCACCCATAATGCACCAGAAACTGTTCTGCGGGTGTCCGTAGTACTGCCGCACCGCAAGCGACCGTTCGCTCGGCATCGAACCGAGGATGAGAACGAGTGGCTTTTTCCCGATGACCGGTGGAAAACCGGTGACGCATTTCGATTTCTTTTTCATAGGAAAAGGGTATGCTAGGAACGGTGTTTTTGTCAACGAAAGTGAAAACTTACCGTATTCTTGTTGATTTCTCACGCAAATGCCGTATATAAGGACTTTCGTGTGTGGTGTTTTGTGTGGAATGGGTTTTTGTATCGTTACGGGAGGAAAAGATGGTGAAGAAGATTGATTTCTTGAACGAACTGGTCAAAGCGGAGGGGGCGCGTTACTACCGCGAGGTTTCGGTTGAAGGCGGTTTCTGGCAAGTGCTCTCCGACAGCGGTATCCTTGCCTTCTCGAACATCGCAGGACTCGATGAGACGGTCTTTGTCTTCAACTTCGGTAAGTCCGAAACGACGGCGCGCGTCACCGTGGACAAGGACCTTTGCCCGGTCGGGACCAAGTTCAAGGATGTGAGTGGTGCGCCGCAGAAGGTCTACAAGGTCGAGGAGGATGGGCGGAACTTCGTGACCATAACGCTCAAGCCGGGCTATGCTGCGGTGCTTGTGAAGAAGGCCTGAACCGTCCCCCGGCGCTTCCGAAAATCCTTGCTTTAGCCGCGCAACGCTTTATCATCGCTTTCGTTTGATGCTTCACCATTATCGTGATAGAAGATAGAAGGAGGAAACTATGGGATGTTGCGGCATGAACGAGGCACGGAAGATTTCGTCCAAAGAACTTATCGAGATCGAACATCGCTATGGGGCGCATAATTACCATCCGCTCGAGGTGGTCATTTGCCGCGCCGAGGGAGTCTGGGTGTGGGACCCGGAAGGGAAAAAATATCTCGACTGTCTTTCCGCTTATTCGGCAGTCAATCAGGGACATCGCCACCCCGCGATCGTGAAGGCGCTCAAGGATCAGGCCGATGTGCTCACCCTGACAAGTCGCGCCTTCTTCAACGACAAATGGCCGCTCTTTGCCAAAAAACTCAGCGAGTACACCGGCAAGGATATGGTACTTCCCATGAACACGGGAGCCGAGGCGGTCGAAACGGCGATAAAACTCTCGCGCCGTTGGGGCTACGAGGTCAAGAAGGTCGAGAA
>CALITV010000212.1 GCA_938048925.1 uncultured bacterium
GGCCGAGGTCGGCAAACTGCTCAACACGAGGAAGGTCGTCATCGGAACGCTGGGAAAACTTGGCCAGAAGCTGGTCATCACCATAAAGATAGTGGATGTCGAAAAGGCGAACATTCTTTTCGCCGAGAAGGAAATGGCGAACGGCGAGGACGATCTGGTCGGCGCGTGTGAGGAGCTCGCCTATAAACTTGTCTATAACATAACCGGCCTCAAGATAAAGAATCGTAAAACTTCCCGGGTCCCGTCGAAGGAGCCTGCCCCCGCTTCTTCTCCGAGCGTCTCCACCGCGACCGCGCAGCAACCGGCCTCCAAGACTCCGAACATCTCGGCAATGCAACCGCCGACGGAAACACAGCCGACAGCGAATTCCGGTAAGGAGGAGCCGAAAAAGAAGCAAGCAGCGCCGGTCAAGGAAGAGAAAGACCCGGTGAGGAAGCATTCGAAAGAGGCGATGCAAGAACTCGACACTATGTGAGTGTGGTGCCTTCCCCTGCGCTTTCTTTGAAGATCTGTGTCCGTTGCGGCAAATGCCTTGCGGTGTGTCCCTTCTACCGTCTCCTGCTCCGAGAGGAGTTTTCGCCGCGGGGTCGAGTCTTGCTTTCCGAAAAGAGCGGGACTCCCGATGAGGTGCGTTGTTTCGGCTGTCTTCGTTGTGCGGCGGCGTGTCCCTACGAAATCTCCCCTCTCGATACACCGGGGCAGCGGCTACGGGAAGGAGAGGACGAGAAACTGCAACCGCTCCTTGCGCTCATCTATTACCGGGAACCACTTCCGCCGGATACTCTCGGAGATCCGTTGATGAATATGTGGCACAATGTTCGTAGGGGAGCAATGCCGCCCCTTTCTGCCCCGCGCTTCGGAAACGGGGAATTATTCCACCCCTTCCTTGAGTCCCGGGCGCTCGTCTTGCTTTCTGACAGATCTCGAACAAGCGAGATGAAAAGATGAGAAAAGCGGCGGCATTGTTCGGCATAAGCATGTTCTTCGCCTCTTTTGTCTACGGCGCCCCTGTTCTGAAAACACCCGTGCTGCCTGTTCCGCAGACCATCTCCGACGGGGATCCGGCGGTTCCCCCTGACTTCGAGATGCGCCTGAAAGGAGCAGGCAGAAATTGGCTCGAAATCAGAGTGAACCAATCGGTCGCCCGCGCCATCCGAGAACGGAAAGTATCGCTCGAGGCGCTCAACGAGTATCTTTTCCTTATGACGATTCCGAACTTCGCCTACCGCGGAGAATCTGGCGAGGAGCGTCTCGGCGACGACATCATGGGACTGTTGGGTACGATACAGACGCCGTCTCAGACGGTAATGATGGAGTTGCAGTGGTCGGAGATTGCCGACATGGGGCTTCCGTTTACGAAAAAGTTGACTGATTCCCTTCTCTTCCCACCGGCCTATTTCGAAAAGGACATAGATTTTACTTTTTTTGTTGATGTAAATGCGCTTACATCACGGGTCGGTGCTGCATTCGAGAATAAGCCCGGCATGAAACCGGTATACAACAGCGCTCAGCGTTTTTATCGGATACGACGAGAGAACCTTTCCTGCATTTTCATCGTCAATGTCACCAATATCGCCTACGAGATGGTCTATACCGGCGAGCCTTTCGAGAATGTGGTCAAACACTATGTCGCCGAGGCTGAATTTCTGTTTGTGGTAATGGAAAAGTATGAGAAGAAAATCAAGAGCGACAAGCGTCTTTCCTATGACGGACGTTATATCAAGGGCGAGAACATTCTCGTGGATCTCTGGTTCCTGTATGACGCGGTGAACGGCGACATCGCGGAGGCGTCCCGTTTTATAGAGAAAGTATTGCGACACGAACCAGTATCTGTCGTCGGTTCTGAAAAGAAGAGAGAGAAATGAACCGGTGCGATTATTGTGGTTACCGGAACAGTAATCGGTATTATTGTGCCGGATGTGGTCGTCGCGGGAAAAGTGAGCAACGAATTCGAACGGCGGCTCAACCGGAGCGATCTTTGCCGTTTCTGACGGAGATTATTGCGGCGATGGATCGAGTTTTTCCCCCGGCGGTCGAAGGCGGAATCTCCACCGTGCCTGAAGGTGTTCCCAGCATTGATCTTTCCCGTATCGCAGCCGCCGATGATGTTGTGATAAACGGCGACCTTCGGCTGTGTTTCGTCAAGGGGCCGGAAACGGCGAGGCTCTTCTTCGGCGAGATAGGAATGGTGACCGGCGTAGCCTTCTTCTTTGCTGTGTTGACGAGAATCTTGGGGGGTCTCTCGCTCATTGCGTCGGTCAAGATATACTTCATCGTGTTCATCGGTTTCTCTTGGGCCGCTTGGTGGTTCCTTCCTTTTGCCGTCGGGGGAACGCCGATCGCGCTGGTGTTCGGTGAAATGCGGTTGTCGCTGGATACCGGTGTATTGGTGCGCAGCGATTTCAGAACAACGATGCTTCTGTGGCTTGTCTCGCTCGGATACTCCATTTTCCCACTGGTGTTCGCCGAATATCTCTATTTCATGGTGCTCCGTGACCACTATCAGCCGCTCTTGTTTCAGGTTGCCGGTATCCGCGTGGTGCGTCCCGTGTAACAGTTGCGTGACAGGGAGGTTCTCATGAAAGGATGTATCTTTTGCCAGATCGTCGCTGGGGAGATCCCAGCGGCGAAGCTCTACGAAGATGACCGGTTCATCGTCTTCCGCGACATCAACCCTCTGTATCGAGTGCATCTTCTCATCGTACCGAAGCGTCACATTTCCTCGGTTAACGAGGTGGACGACGCCGGTAACGAAGTCCTCCATGGCATATTCGGCGTGGCGCGAAGAATGGCCGAGAAAGAAGGGGTGTCGGAAAGCGGCTATCGCCTCGTCGTCAATGCGGGAAAAGACGCAGGGCAGGTCGTCATGCATGTCCATCTGCATCTGCTTGCCGGTGAACCGTTGCGACCGCTCTGATTGACGCGGGAATATCGGTGCTTATAGCGATGTTAATGATACGACACGAGGGAGGCTTGTCATGATGAAATTTTTCCGTGCTCTGTTTTTCCTGTCAATCGTTTTGGTATCTTCTCTGCTGACGGCATCTCCGGGACTTCAGGAGATGGAGCAGGAGATCACCCGCATCAGCGAGAAGGCGCAAAAAAGCGTTGCGTTCATCAAGGTCGTGAAAACGATGCGCGGCATGCAGATGGATCCCTTTTGGGATATGCTGCGCGATTTCGGGTTTCGGTATAATGTGCCGCAGTTCAATCCGAAACAGGAAGGTCTGGGGACCGGGTTCGTCATAGATGCCGCCGAGGGATACCTCGTGACCAACAACCATGTCGTCGAAGGGGCCGACAAGGTCGAAGTGACCATCAACAAGAAGACCTTCAACGCCAAAGTGGTCGGTACCGATCCGAAGACCGACATAGGCCTCATCAGGCTGGAGAAATTCGCAAAAGGTGACATTGAACAATTGCCGTTCGCCGATTCTGACGCGGTGAAAGTAGGGAGTTTCGTCGTTGCGATCGGTAATCCGTTCGGCCTGTCGCAGTCGGTCTCGTTCGGCATCGTCTCGGCGAAGGGGCGTTCAAATGTCAACATCACTGAATACGAGGATTTCATCCAAACCGATGCGGCGATAAATCCGGGAAATTCGGGAGGGCCGCTTCTCAACCTCCGCGGTGAGGTCATCGGCATGAACACCGCCATCTTCTCGAAGTCGGGCGGTTACATGGGTATCGGGTTCGCCGTCCCTTCCAACATGATACGGGCGATCACCGACCAATTACGCGGAGGCAAAAAGATAAAACGCGCGATGATGGGGGTGAATATCCAAGACCTGACCCCCGAATTGAAAGAGGCGCTCGGCATTCCCGATGATCGGTCCGGTGTTCTTATCTCATCGGTAGGAAAAGGAAGTCCGGCCGAGAAGGCAGGCATCAGAAAGGGCGATGTGGTGGTCACTTATGACGGCAAGCCAGTGGAATCGTCCGCCCAACTGCGTAACCTCGTCGCCTTCAGTTCCTTCGGGCGCAAGATACCGGTGACCGTGTGGCGCGACGGCAAGACGGTTGACCTCGTGCTGGTTCTCTCGGAGAAGTACGAATTCGTGGGAGGCGACGAGGAATCGTCGGCGCAGAGCGACGATTTCGGTTTCAGTGTCATCGAGCGCGAAGGGAAGATTGTTATCGAACAGGTCGGCCCCCAGTCGCTCGCCGCAATGGCGGGTCTCCGTGCGGGAGACATCGTCGTGGAGGTGAACAAAAAACCGGTGAAGAGCATTCGGGAATTCAACGAGGCGGTGGAGGGAAAGAAGTCGCTCCTTCTTCTCGTCAACCGGAAGGGGCGCGAGTTCTTCGTCGTGATCAACCGATAGTTGTTCCGCTTCTTTATCCAGAAGCCAGAAAGTTGACAACGGTTTTATTGGCGTTTTAATCTCTTGTGGTTTCGGGTATAGCCAAACTTTGGAGGGTTGTCCATGAAAAAGATCCTGCTTGCCACCGAGAAGGCCTTCGTGAAAGAGGCGGTTGACAAAATCGAGGCGATTTGCAAGGAGGCGAACTACGAACTTATCAAACTGGAGAACTACAAGGATCCTAAGGATCTCATCGCGGCGGTTCCTCCGGTTGATGCGATGATCATTCGCTCCGACATTGTGAACAAAGAGGTGCTCGATGCAGCGAAGAACCTCAAGATCGTCGTTCGCGCCGGTGCCGGCTACGACAACATCGACATCAAGTATGCCGCCGAAAAGAAGATCGTGGTGATGAACACCCCGGGCCAGAACGCGAATGCGGTCGCCGAACTCGCCTTCGGGATGATGCTCTACGCGGCACGCACGTGGTTTACTCCCAAAAGCGGCACCGAACTGCGCGGCAAAAAACTCGGTATCCACGCCTATGGTTTCGTCGGTCGGGCGCTTGCGGCCATCGGCAAAGGTTTCGGCATGGAGATGTATGCCTATGATCCGTTCGTAGACAAAAGCGTCATCGCCAAGGACGGTGTCATTCCTGTGGACACGGTGGAATCGCTTTACAAGACCTGCCAGTATGTCTCGCTTCACATCCCGGCGACCGAGAAGACGAAGAAAAGCATCGGCCATGCGCTTCTGTCGCTCATGCCGAAAGGGGCGACGCTCGTCAACACCGCTCGTAAGGAGGTGATAGACGAAGAGGGATTGCTCAAGATGTTCGAGGAACGCCCCGACTTCAGGTATCTCTCCGATGTCGAGGACACGATAAAGGACCATGTCCTCGAGAAATACAAAGACCGAGCCTTTTTTACCCCCAAGAAGATGGGAGCGCAGACCGAGGAGGCGAATATCAACGCCGGCATCGCCGCGGCGCGCCAGATCGTCGCCTTCTTCGAAAAAAACGACCTTACCTATAAGGTCAACTGATACGCTTTTCTTTTCCCGCTCAGATCGTCAAGACATCGAAACCGGAAAGAAGTTCTCGCCATTCGGCGGTGTCCTTTCCCCGCTTTCTTCCGATTTCTTGACTCGAAACGAGGGACGGCTATACTCATTTTACACTTGTCCGCGAGGCGAGAGGAAAAAGTGCATGGATAATAAGCAACTTGCCGGCATGCTCGTCAAACGGGGTCTTATCTCGCTTCCCGAATTGAAAGATCTCGAAGAGCGTGCGCTGGAAACGGGAAAAGGACTTCGCGATCTGTTGATGAGCGAAGCGCAGATAGATGAACATAAGATCGCGGATCTCCTCTCCGAGCAGTACAATGTCCCCAAGATAAGGCTCGCCGACCTCGAAATAGATCCCGAAGTCATCTCCATCCTTAACAAGCAGACCTGTCTTCGATATAAGACCATTCCTATTTCGCGTATCGGCAATACGCTTACCATCGCAATGAGTGACCCCTCGAACATGAACGCGCAGGACGACATCAAGTTCC
>CALITV010000213.1 GCA_938048925.1 uncultured bacterium
CTCATCGGCTATGCCTGCATCGCCGAGGTGCCCTGTGTCATCGTGGACATCATGCGCGGCGGTCCCTCGACCGGTCTGCCGACCTCGCCGGCGCAATCGGACCTTTTGCAAGCGAAGTGGGGGACCCATGGCGATCATCCCGCCATTGCGCTTGTGCCGAACTCGGTCGAGGAGATGTTCGTCGAGACGGTGCGGGCGTTCAACATCGCCGAGTACTTTCGGACGCCGGTCGTCATTCTCGGTGACGAGATCATCGGCCATATGCGTGAGAAACTCACGATACCGGCGCCCGGGGAACTCGATGTCGTTGACCGTAAACTGCCCGACAGCGACGGCGTCTGCCGCCTGCCGTACCGCGCCGACGGCAAATACCCCGCTTGTCTACCGAACTTCGGTGCGAGCCGGTTCCATGTCACGGGTCTCAATCACGACGAGTCGGGCTTCCCCACGATGGACCCGAGTATCGTGCAGGAGTCGAACGCGCGCATCATCGAGAAAGTCTATCATCAGCGGGAGATGATTGATAAGGTGGATGTTCGCTACGGCGACGACGCCGAAATGCTCTTTGTCGCGGTGGGATCGGCGGCGCGCGCTGCCGAGGATGTCGTCGAAGAATACCGGCGCAAGGGGGTCAAGGCGGGCCTTTTCCGCCCCGTCACCCTCTGGCCGTTCCCGAAGCATCAGTTCATTGCCTATGCCGAAAAGGCGCGGCAGATCATCGTTCCCGAGATGAATCTGGGGCAACTGCGCACCGTCGTCGAGCGGTTCGCACCGGCGTCGAAAATCATTCCGGTCAATCTCGTCAACGGTGAACCGATAGATCCGGAGTTCATCGTGGCGTCCATCGAAAAGTGCCGGTAAGGAGGTTGTCATGTTCGATTACAGCGCCTATCTCCGCAACGAAAAACTTCCTCATATCTGGTGCGCCGGATGCGGCCACGGCATCGTGCTCAAGTCGCTCATCCGCGCCGTCGCGAAGACCGGCTGGGACAAAAACGACATCGTGCTCGTGAGCGGCATCGGGTGCGCCTCGCGCCTCCCCGGCTATGTTGATTTCAACACGCTCCACACCGCCCACGGCCGTGCACTCGCCTTCGCGACCGGCGTCAAACTGGCAAACCCGAAATTCCGTGTCATCGTCGTGTCGGGCGACGGCGATGCGCTCGCGATCGGCGGCAACCACTTCATTCACGCCTGTCGCCGCAACATAGACATCTCCCTCATTGTTTTCAACAACGGCATCTACGGTATGACCGGCGGCCAGTACTCGCCGACGACCCCCGAGGGCGACAAGGCGGCGACTGCTCCTTATGGTCATATTGAGCCCGAGTTCGATGTCGTGAGCCTCGCCAAAGGCGCCGGCGCGACCTTCGTGGCGCGCGGCACCTCCTACCATGTGCCGCAACTTGACGATTACATTTACAAGGCGCTTGTGCACAAGGGTTTCTCGGTGGTTGATGTCATCGAGGCCTGCTACACCACCCACGGGCGCAAGCAGAAGGCAAAGTACAAGGACAACCTCGATATGCTCAAGTGGCAGCGCGACAACGCGGTGCCGCTCGCCACGGCACAGGGCATGAGCCCCGAAGATCTCAAGGGAAAGATCGTCACCGGC
Source organism: uncultured bacterium (assembly GCA_938048925.1). Lineage (GTDB taxonomy): Bacteria > UBP6 > UBA1177 > UBA1177 > JAKLFG01 > CALITV01. The sequence continues at coordinate 1,616 of CALITV010000213.1, forward strand.
ATCTTCCACGAGGCGGATCGGCCCGAGTTCGTCGAGTCGTGCCTGAGCCTCGTATCACGAGTCACGGGAGGCGCACGATGAAGTATGAGATTCGTTTTTCCGGCAGCGGCGGTCAGGGTGTCATCACGGCGTCGGTGATACTTGGAGCGGCGGCGGCGCTCTACGACGGCAAGAAGGTGATTCAATCGCAATCCTACGGTCCCGAGGCACGCGGCGGCGCGACGAAGGCCGATGTCATCATCGCCGATGAGAAAATCTTTTATCCCAAGGCGCGGCGCATTGATTACCTCGTGAGTCTTACCCAGAAGGCGGCTGACAAATTCGTGAACACGGTTAAGGAGGGGGGCACGATCATCATAGACGGTGACTTCGTGGATCTTCCCGACTCGCCGAACTACCGACTTCTGCGCCTGCCGCTCACCTCGAACACCCTCGCGAAGTTCAATCGTCTCACCACGCTCAACATCGTTTCTCTCGGTGCCTTCATCGAGGCAAGTAAATTGGTGAGCGCCGAGTCGGTGAAACGGGCGGTTGCCGAGCACTCGCCTGCCGGATTCGAGGAGATGAACCTCGCCTCGTTCGACCTCGGCCGCGAACTGGCGCGCACCGTGGCAGGGTAACCGTCAATCGGCCGTCCGCGGATCGCGGGCCCGCAGAAAGAACGCCTTGTCTATAAAGAGGAGGATATCCTCTTCGGAGATGTTCACCGTGCCGGTTACCTTCACCTGCTCTATCTCCTCGACGAGCACCTGACGGGTCTTACGGAACGCCCGGTGCATCTCTCCCGAGAGGAACACATCGGGGTAGAGATGGTCGAGGAGGTCCATGATTTCAAAGAAGATGTCGAGTTCGAGGGCTACTTTCAGGGGAAGAAGCCCCGCAGTGACATCCTGAAGGAACGGACGAATCGAACCGGCGAGCACTATCTGCCGGTGAAGCCGGTCGAGGTCCTCGGCCTCGGCGGCGGCGAGGGCGTCGGTGAGGATGTGTTCGGCGATGGTGAGGTCGCGCACGATGGTGTCGGCACGCCGGTCGTCGCTCGTCGGCGGCAGGAACACGCTGCAGAACGACTCAAGCCAGCGCGGTGCGTCGAGCACTTCGTCGGCGGGAGCGAACGAAAGGGCGTTCTGTATCTCCATGAACTTTTCGGCGATGAGCGACGCGGTGACCGCCTCGCGAAGTTCCACGATCATCTCGCGGAGAGAGTATCCTTCGGCTTCGGTAAAGACGGTCGGCTCCTCGAGCGATTCGCGGATGAGTTTCTGGAAACGGGCGAGGTAGGCCTCGCGGTGTTCCGGCTGGGCTGTGGGGCCCGTCTCGCGGTACCAGAGGAGAAAGTCAATTACACCGACGAGCCGCTTGTTGAACTGTTTGGCGAGGTGACGGGTGAGAAGGAGGCGGTAGTCGCCGTGGGCGAGAAGGAGGGGGCTCACGGTGCGCTCCTCGAGCGGATAGAGCAGGCGCATCCGTTCGATGAGCGAGATGAAGAGAAACTGCGGTATGAAGTGGGTGAGATTCCTGTCAACGAGATTGATGGTGTGGGTGACGATATGGTGAAATATCTTGAGTTCGTGTTTGAGGTAACCGTATTCCTCATCGGAAACCTTGTGAAGGATCATATCGAGTTCGCGGCTCGTCCGCCCGTAGAGCGGGCGCAGGATCGTCTGTATCGGCTCGCTGATCGTCTTCTTGGCGCTCTTGAGCAGGTGCATGGTGAGCGCTATCGCGTAATCGAGCGTCACCCAGAAGGTCGGGCGTATCTCGTAGAGCGCCGATATCTCGGTCTTCTGCCGCCAGATATAGGGAAAAAGCGCCTCGCGGTCCATCTCTTCGAGCGCGTTGACGGCGGCGAACGAACGGTAGTAGGATCTCAAAACAACTTCTCCTGCGGTTCTTTCGGGTCGAGACCGAACTTGCGGTAGGTGCGCGCCGTCGCCACACGGCCGCGTGGCGTCCGGGCGATGTAGCCCATCTTCATGAGGTAGGGCTCATAGACCTCCTCGATGGTTCGCTTCTCCTCGCTCA
>CALITV010000214.1 GCA_938048925.1 uncultured bacterium
GATGAGGGCCAGTTGCACGAATACGAGAAAGAGCATCCGTGCCCGTCGCGAAACATAGCGGTCGGCGATGTCGGGAATCGAGGTGCCGCCGTGACGCACCGAGAGCATGAGCGCAAGATAGTCGTGCACCGCGCCGATGAAGACGCCGCCGAAAAGCGGCCAGAGGAGCGCCGGACCCCACCCGAATGCCGCCGCCGCGATGATGGGGCCGACGATAGGTCCCGCCCCTGCGATAGAGGAAAAATGGTGGCCAAAGAGTACGAGAGGGTGGGCGGGGCAGTAGTCAATGCCGTCGTTCTTTGCGACCGCCGGGGTCGTTATCTGGTCGAGCGGCTCGGTAAGGTGACATTCTATCGTCTTTTTGCCGTACCGGCGGTAGGCGAAAACGAGCCATCCCGCCGCCATGACGAGAACGACTACGCTGTTCATGATGAGATGCCTCCGTTGGAATCTTTCTTGCTGTGCTATACTCCGAGGTGAGGAAAGGTCAACAGGACTTGCCTTTGCATTTCGGCGGGTATAGAAAACAGCCGGAAACCGGAGGAACCATGCGCAAGGCGGACTTTCATCTCAATGCGCCGTTTTCCCCGGCGGGCGACCAGCCGAAGGCGATAGCGCAACTGACAAGGAACTTCCGTAATGGCTCGAGGCGGGAACTGCTTCTTGGCGCGACCGGCACCGGCAAGACTTTCGTGATGGCGAACCTCATCAAGAAACTCGGCCTGCCGACGCTCGTGCTCGCCCACAACAAAACGCTCGCGGGGCAACTCTACGGTGAGTTCAAACAGTTCTTCCCCGAAAACCGAGTCGGCTATTTCATCAGTTACTACGACTACTACCAGCCAGAGGCGTATATCCCGACCACCGACACCTACATCGAAAAAGACTCTTCACGCAACGACGATATCGACCGGATGCGCCATTTTGCGACGAGCCAACTACTCGAAGGGAACGACTGCATCATCGTCGCTTCGGTCTCGTGCATCTACGGTATTGGTAGTCCCGAGGCCTACCGCGAACTGTCGGTGGAACTCCTGCGCGGCAGGGACCTGCCGATGGAACGCCTTTGTCGACAACTTGCCGACATCCAGTACGAACGGACGCAGTTCGACCTGTCGCGCGGCAAGTTCCGCGTAAGCGGCGACATCATCGAGATACACCCCGCTTACGAGGAAAACCAGCTGGTGCGCATCGAATATTTCGGCGACACTATCGAAGAGATACTCATCGTCGATCCGCTCGAGAAACGGAAGATACGGTCGCTCGACGCCGTCAAAATCTACCCGAAGAGCCACTATGTCGCCGAGAAGGAGACGATGGCGCGGGCTATCGCCGCTATCCGTGCCGAGATAGAGGAACAGGAGGCGGCATTCAGGAGGCGTAACAAACTCATCGAGGCGCAGCGGATTCGCGAACGGACCGAGAACGACCTCGCGATGATGGAATCGGTCGGTTTCTGTTCCGGCATCGAGAACTATTCCCGGTACCTCACTGGGCGCGGTCCCGGCGAGCCGCCCCCGACGCTCCTTGATTATTTCGGGAAAGAGTTCTTGCTTATCATAGATGAAAGCCATGTGACGCTACCGCAGGTGCGCGGTATGTACAACGGTGATCGTTCGCGCAAGGAGGTGCTCGTCGAATACGGGTTTCGTCTCCCCTCGGCGCTCGACAACCGGCCGCTCAATTTCGACGAGTTCCGCGAGAGGTGGGACCGCGTGCTGTTCGCTTCGGCGACACCGGCGCGCTATGAGATAGAGCAGGTGCGGCAGGTGACCGAACTCATCAATCGGCCAACCGGTTTATTGGATCCGGCGCTCGATGTTTTTCCGGCGCGCGATGAGGTGCCGCGACTTTTCGACGAGATCGTCAAAGAAACCCGCGCCGGCGGTAAGGTGCTCGTAACGGCGCTTACCAAGAAGATGGCCGAGGATCTGACCGACTTTTTGAGCGAACGGGGCCTCCGTGCCCGGTATCTTCACAGCGACATCGACGCGATGGAACGGCTGAAGATCGTGATGGACCTCCGGCGCAACCTGTTCGATGTGCTGGTTGGGGTGAACCTTCTGCGCGAGGGACTCGACATCCCCGAAGTATCGCTCGTCGCCATACTCGATGCCGACAAGGAGGGGTTCCTTCGGAGTGGTGACTCGCTCATCCAGACGATCGGTCGCGCCGCGCGCAATGAGAAAGGAAGGGCGATTCTCTTCGGTGACACGATAACGGAGGGAATGAAAAAGGCGATAGACGAGACACGACGACGCCGTCGTATTCAAGAGGAATTCAACGCCGCGCACGACATCACGCCGCGCAGTATCGCGAACAAGGCGATACTCGACATCGAGGCGCATGTGCCGGGAAAGGGGAAGAAGGTGGAGAAGAAAATCGCTCGCAAAGAACTTTACCGGCGCATCGGCGAACTCGAAGCGGAGATGCGGCGTGCCGCTGAAAATTGGGACTTCGAATATGCGGCGATCCTGCGCGACCGCCTCTTCGAATATAAGGGGCTATTGGGAGAGGAGTAATTGAAATTCCCTCGACCACCTTCGGCGCAATTCTCCCTGTTGATTGAGGGGAAACGAGCCGGATGAGGTGATTCCGCGGGAGTGGGGAGCCGGTTATTCGTACGCGCCGGCCCGTTTGAGCATATCCACGATATCGTAGTTGCCGGTGAACTGGGCGCGCACCATCGGGGTGCGTCCTTTGTCGTCCTTGTCGGTGAGGTTCGCCCCCTTGCGGATGAGGAGCCCCACCGCCTGCACGAAACCGCGACTCGCGCAGTAGTGGAGCGGCGTGTTGAGTCCTTTGTCCTTTGCGTTGACCTCGGTTCCGAGATTGAGGAGCGTGAGGACGACATGTTCTTCCTTCTTGGCGGCGGCATAGATGAGCGGGGTCATACCGTCCTTGTCTCTTGCCTCGATGTCGGCGCCCGCTTGCGCGAGCATTTTGATGACTTTGCTGTTGCCGTTCATAACGGAAAGCCAGAGAGGAGTCGTGCCGTCGGCAAAGCGGCGGTTGACATCCACATTCCGTTTGATGAGCGCTTCGACGATCGCGTCGTAGCCGTTCTGACAGGCGTAGGTGAAGAGTTCCTCCATTTCCTCCCGGGAGGTTATCTTGGCGCCGCGCTGGAGAAGGAGCGAAACGATGTCGAAGCGGTTGTCGCGCTTGGCGTAGATGAGCGGAGTGGCTCCGGTCACATCGGGCTTGTCTATCTCGGCCCCCTTTTCGATGAGGAGATCGAGGAAGTCGCGTGCTCCGCGCATGACGGCGATGTGAACCGGCGTCCGTTTGTCGCGGTTCATCTTGTTCACCTCGGCACCCCGCTCGATGAGAAAACGGACGATGTCGCTGTAGCCTTTATGAATCGCGATGATAAGCGGTGTGTTGCCCATCTTGTCCTCGACATTCACCGTAGCGCCGCCGCTTACGAGCACCTGCACCATCGGGAGATTGCCGGTAGCCGTCGCGATGAGGATCGGGGAGTTGCCGTTGTCGTCCTTGAGGTTTACCTGTGCCTTGTAGCGAATGAGCAGATCAACCATCGCA
>CALITV010000215.1 GCA_938048925.1 uncultured bacterium
CGTCACCAAGGGCTACTCCAGTCCGCAGACGCTTACCGTCTATGCCTTCGGTCTCAATACCGTCGGCACCGAGCATGCGCTGCTCAACGGATCGCCAAAGAGTTTCTCTTATTCGTGGTAGGTGCGGCAGAGCGCCTTCGCCGCCAAAGGGCATTCACGACACCTTGCGCTGTTCTTTTTACAGTAGTGCTTTCCCAGCATCACGATCTGGGCGTGGAAGTCTTTGAAGATATCGAGCGCATTTCCGTATTCGTTCGCAATGGCTCGCTCGAAGAGCACTCTGATTTTTTCGTAATCGTTACCAATCGCAATAGGGATCCGCGCAATCATTCGTTTGGTATAGGCATCAACGACAAAAACATGCCGATCAAAGCCGTAACAGAGGATCGAATCGGCCGTTTCGGGACCGATACCCGATAGTTCGAGAAGTTTGTTGCGCAACCGACCGGTCTCGCATTCGAGGGGTGAGACGCCATCCCACCCGAGATCATGGGCAAGGAAATCGAGGAGCCGCACGAGGTGTTCCGCTTTTTGTCGAAAGTAGCCGCTCGGTCGAATGAGCACCTCGAGGTTTTCGCGCGGCAGTCGTCGGATCGCCTGCAACGAGAGCACTCCTGCGGCTTTCAAATTCTTTATCGCCTTCTCGACATTGCTCCATGCGCAATTCTGGGTAAGAAGCGCCCCGACGACGACCTCGAACCGCGTTTCGCCGGGCCACCAGTGTTGAAATCCGAAATGGTCGAGAAGCGCACGGTAGATGAGCGCGAGACACCGTTCAACGGTTCTGCTCACGGGCATAGGCAAACACCAGAAGTATCGTCTTGGCGTCGGTTATTTCGCGCCGCTCGATCATAGCAAGGGCTTCCTCGAGCGTAACGGCGATCGTCTCGATTTCTTCATCGTGATCGGGGAAACGGTGCCGCGCCGTCGGTGGAATCGCTTCAACGCGGGCAATGAAGTAGTACATATATTCATCAGTATAGCCACACGACACCCACCCCTCGCCAACGAGATGGGCCTCATGCACGCGGTAGCCAATTTCCTCCTCTACCTCACGACTCACCGTCTCGTAGGGGTCTTCGTCCCCATCTATCTTTCCGGCAGGAGTCTCGACAACCCAGCCGCCAACCGCCGAACGAAACTGCCGTTCGAGAACAATCTGCCCATCCGCAGTGACCGGTAACACTGATATTGTTTTGACGAAACGCACCACCGCATGTTTCACCGCCGTACCGTCTTTCTTTTCGAGAATGATTTCGGAAACACCGAAAATGCGGGTAGTCAACAAGGAGCGTTCACCGATGATCTTCATAGAGTTTCTCCCTTGGAAAACTGTTCTCGAATAGCACCGCCTTCGAGCACTATCCCGTTGGTAAAAAGCGTTACGATACGATCTTCACCGTGCGAGACGATGCCCACTGTTTTTCCTGCTGACGAAAGCGACGCTACCGCGGCAGCGATAAGGTCACCGCTCTCACGATCAACACCGGCAAGTGGTTCATCGAGCAGATAAAGATCGGCCGGCAGCACCATAACCCGCGCAAAGGCCACACGACGCGCCTCCCCCCCCGACAATCCCTCGACTGTGCGTTTTTTCATGACAGGAGAAAGGTGGAGCATTTCAGCGACACTGCCCACCGCATTGCGAATCTCGTCGGAAGAGAAATTCCTCACTTGGAGTCCATACGCAATGTTTTCTTCGACTGAACGAGAGGGGAAAAGCACCGTCTCTTGGGTAAGGAATCCTATACGACGCCGTTGAACGAGCCTTTTTTTCTTGTTCGCTGACACCTTTTCCCCAAACAACGTCATCTCCCCCTCTTCGGGAAGATCGAGCAGGCCCATTAGGGACAAAAGTGTCGTTTTCCCCGCCCCATTCGGGCCCATGATGCCGAAGATGGCCCCCCGCGGAACCTCGAGGTGCGGTATGATAAGGGTAAACGAGCCACAGCGCCTCACTATCTGCCGAAGTAACAGGGCGGTCATGCTCTCCTCCGGAGAAACGAAGCACTCAGCGCAAGGAGCAACGACACCAACAAAAGAACGATACCCAACGCGATGCCAAGCGCGAACTCGCCACGCGCCGTTTCAAGGGCAATGGCTGTGGTAATGGTGCGAGTCTCTCCGGCAATGTTCCCGCCGAGCATCATAGCGATGCCTACCTCAGAGAAAACACGCCCGAACCCGGCAAGAAGCGCCGCCGCAAGCGCTTCTTTTCCCTCCCTGAGAAGACCAGTCATCACCTGCAGATCGTCGGCACCGAGCGCCGCCATGGCGCGGCGATAACGCGCCCCCACCATTCTCAGAGAGGAATGGGTCATGGTCGCAATGAGCGGCACGATCAACGCGGTCTGGCCGATAATAACGGCGCTCTTTGTGTAGAGAAGAGAGAATCCACCGAGGGGACCTTGCCGCGAAAGGAAGGCATAGCCGAGAAGTCCGATGAGCACCGTCGGTAACGCGAGGAGCGTTTCGAGCATCCGCTCGATCACCGCCTTGCCGCGGAATGAAGAAACCGCCAGAAAAAGACCGAGCGGGACACCGCCGATCCCAGCAAGCATCGTCGAAACGAGAGCAAGTTCCACCGAGGTCGCCACGATGCGGAGAAACTCGCGATCGCCAGAAACAAGGAGAAGGAATGCCTCCGAAATTCCGTCGAAGAGAAACTGCATGACATCTACCGTGCCGATTCGAGAGAGAACACGCGAACACCGTTGAGTGAAAATCGCTCAATGAGTGAACGCCCCGTCGGCGAAGAAAGCCAACTCATAAATCGTCTCGCCGTAGCAAAAGCGGGCGATGCCGGATTGCGCGGTTTCACCAAAATCGCGGCATAGCGATTGCTGAGAAGAGCGTCTCCGCTTACAAAGACCTCAAGAGAAAGAGAGGAGCGGAGCATCTGGTATGTTGCACGATCCACCACAGTGTATCCTCCCCGCTCATCGGCGATTCTCAGCGTTGCGCTCATACCTTGCCCCACCGAAAGATAGCGACACCGTTTATGCGGATTGGCGACTTCCGCGAGATGCCACAGGCGCTCCTCGATCCGATGCGTTCCGGAGCGGTCGCCCCGTGACACAAATACTGCGCCGCGCTCGGCGATCTTTCGGAACGCGGCAACGGCATCCTTCATACCCCGAATCGCGGCTGGATCGCTTGGCGGCCCGACCACGACGAACTCGTTGTACATGATGGGCTGGTGTTCCACACCGTACCCGGCCGCCATAAAAGACTCCTCATCGTCAGGGGAATGCACGAGGAGCAAGTCGGCGTCGCCATTTCGCCCCGCCACAAAGGCGACCCCCGACCCTACGGCGAGAATCTGCACCGCGAGACCGGTTTCCTTCTCGAACGCACCTGCAAACACCGTCAGGATACCGATTTCGGCAAGGCTCGTGGTGGCCGCGACACGAACTCGGTCGTTTCCCTGCAGTAGCCAACCGAAACAGAGAACAACCGCGAGAAGAACCGTACGCACCGCTTTCCTCAATTTTTTCCGAAGGACTCTAACGAAAATCGGAGACGAAGCAAGAAAGTCGTCAGCGACATGATTAGAAACTGTTCCCCAGCGAAAAATAAATGTTGAGGCGCCCTTTGCCGGTGAGACCATGCGCCGCACCGAGGGTAAAGAGAAGCGGAACGCGATACCACCAGTAAGTCAGCAGTTTGAGTTCGGTGCCGGCACCAGCGATGAAACGCTCCTTCTCCGGATCGGGACCGGCCATCGCCGCCCCCATGTCAAAAAAGATCGCCCCCTGCAGGTTCTTTACCATGAGCGGCACAAGCCCCAGCCCTTGTTCTATCGCAAGAATGTGATAGCGTAATTCGGTGTTCGAAAAATAAATATGTTTGCCGGCAAGCGCCTCATCGGAATACCCGCGCACCGTGACCGAAGGAGCGTAACCGTAGATAAAGTAGTCGAGATTGGCGATGTCTATCTGTGTCTCCTCACCGCCGATGGAAAAACGAATGTCACGGAGAAACGATGTGTAGAACTGGTGCCGCGTCACGAAGCCCGCCTTTCCCGCCGTTCCCCACAGATAACTGTAGGTCAACGATGGCGTAAGGGTAAGGAGCGTCAATCCGTTATGAATGTCCCGTGAAAAACTCATCGGGACACGCAGCGCGCTTTGGTCCATCGCCGAGAAAAGCAGATAACTCCCCGGAGAAAAGTCGAGAAAGAGGTTGTAAGAACAGCCGAAGCGCAGGGTATATCCGTCGTGTGCCGCATAGGGAAAAACCGTCGGGTCGCTCAGGTCGTTGAAGACCGTTTCGTCACGCAATCGGAGGCCAAGACTCGTCGAGAACGAGTGACCGATGCGGTAAAGGCGCGTCGGCCCCAGCAACAGGAGCGAATCGAAATGAATAGATGTCGAAACACTCGTATCGAACTCCTGTAAGGTGCCCGGATAGGTGTGCACCTCGGGATCTCCGTAGGTGCCGCGGTACCAGAAGTAGGAAGCCTGCCAGCGGAAATTGGGCATGATGTCGCGATCGTAGTACTGTACCCGCGATTCATAACGATTGGAGGCGTCGAACACTTTACCGAAAAAGAGCGAGTAACCACGCCGCCCCGTATCGGCCTCGCCGATCAGCGTTGCCCCGAGTTTCTGGTAATGGAAACTGGCCCGGTAATCGGGAACGAGCACCGTTGGCCACATTCCTTCCCAGCCGTGCGCCGGTTCGATCCCCTCAGGTTTCTCGCTTGATAGCGCTTCTTGTGATGTCACCGGCTGAAGCGCCGCCGCAGGAAGCGACTCTTCAGCGCCGGGGCGAAACGGCACCCAGGCCGGGTAATAACCATCGTTGTCGAAACCGACAAAAAACAGATTGTCACCGATATGCCGTGGATAGAGCGCCACGAAAAGAGGATCGAAAAGACGCTGGAGGCTCCCGC
>CALITV010000216.1 GCA_938048925.1 uncultured bacterium
GATGGGGTGACCGGGACGATTGAAGCGCGCGGCGAGCATCTGTTCGGCGATCGCCATGCCAACGGCGTTGGCGAATCCTTGTCCGAGCGGCCCGGTCGTCGTTTCGACGCCGGGGGCGAGACCGCGTTCCGGGTGGCCGGCGGTGATGCCGTCCCACTGGCGAAAGCGTTTGATGTCGTCCATCGTCACGGCGAATCCGGAAAGGTGGAGCAGGGCATACAGGAGCATGCTTCCGTGTCCTGCGGAGAGAACGAACCGGTCACGATCGGGCCACTGGGGATCGGTCGGGTCTACGACAATGTGCCTGTGCCAGAGCACATACCCCATCGGCGCGGCTCCCATCGGAAGGCCCGGGTGTCCCGATTTCGCTTTCTCAATAGCGTCTATCGCGAGGACGCGGATCGTGTTGATGCTTCTCGTTTCGAGCCGTGTCATCATTGGTTCCTCCTCTCATGCCTCGCGGGCACTATAGCAACGGCGATGGGAGGGTCAAGGAAACAGCGGCTCAGAGGAACAAGCGAGATATGACCGCCATGCCGAGCGCGATACGGTACCAACCGAACGGGATGAAGGTGTGGGTGGTGATCCAGCGCATGAACAGCGCAATGACGGCGTATGCGGTGAGGAGCGACACACTGAAACCGATTGCAAGCACGAGCAATTGATGGCTGCCGACGATCGCTCCGTGTTTCAAGATGCTGTAGGCGGTTGCCGCCAAGAGGGTTGGAACGGCGAGAAAGAAAGAGAACTCGGCTGCCGCGACACGCGAGACGCCGAGTAACATCGCGCCGATGATGGTCGCCGCCGATCGTGATACGCCGGGAATCAGCGCAAGACACTGGATGAGACCGATGAGAAAGGCGGTTCTCAAAGGTATTTCTTCCGCGTTCGTGATATGAACGGCACATTTCTGCTTCTCGATGAGAATGAGAAGAATGCCGCCGATGAAGAGTGCCGAAGCGACCACGAAGGGGGTAAAGAGATGTTCTTCGATGAAAGTGCCGAAAAGCGCGCCGAAGAAGATCGCCGGAACGACCCCGACGATGGCCCTCCTCCAGAGCGAGAACACCTGCTTCCGCCTGACCTTTTCGCCGGATGGTAGAAGTCGTCGCCGGAAATAGAGAATGACCGACAAGATGGCTCCCGATTGGATGACGATGTCGAACATCGCGGCGAACCGTGGGTCGTCGAAAGAGAAGCGCTCATTCGCGAGGATGAGGTGCCCCGTGGAAGAGATCGGCAGAAACTCGGTGATGCCTTCGATGATGCCGAGAATAAGGGCGGCGACGAAATCCTGCATGAGTTTTCTCCGGTCCCGTTTCGCGGGGTTCTAGAAAAACAAGTTATGACACAAAGGTTTCTTTTGTCAAAAAACATGATTTTGTTGAAAAAACAACCGAATGCGATACCATAAAAAAAGATGGGGCTACGGACACTACCCCTGCGTCGGTTGAGTGATCTTTCGAACGGAGGATGAAATGAAGAGGATGAAAGAGTTCGTTCTGGAAATCGCTAAGAAACTCGTTGACAATCCCGACGAAGTCGAAGTGAACTACATCGAGGGGAAGAACACCGCCATCCTCGAGTTGCGCGTGGCGCCGGCCGATGTCGGGAAGGTCATCGGCAAGAGCGGTCGTACCGCGAACGCCTTACGCACCCTTCTCGCGGCGGTGGCGAGCCGCCAAGGGCAGAAGGTCGTACTCGAGATCATCGAGGACAAGTAGCGCGATGGTCCGCACGCGACGACCCGGAACCGCCTCCCCCGGGGGCGGTTCTCCTTTTTCTGCAGGCACCGTCATCGTCCTGTTGACCTTTGTAGCCGCGTTCGTTCTCTTTCTCTTCTTGCGTCAGTACGGTTTCTTCGAGAGCGGTGACCGTATGGGGGCGGCCAAGCGGTATGTTGAGTCTTACAAGCAGTTTTTCGTGACCGAACCGGTCAAGTACACGGTCTATGACATTCCGTTACTCATCAGAGCGAACGATCTCGGATCCGAATTCTGGTCGAGAACCTTCCCGGCGATTCTCCGTGAGGCGCAGGATGAGACCGACAAACTGCTTGCCTACGAGGAGATCATCAACCGCCGTGAGGAACGCGGTGAGCACCGTGAGATAGATTTGTCTGATGCGCCGCGACTGTTCGATTTTTTGGATCGTGCCCGCCGCTTCTCGGAACAGGGTCTCTATAACATCGCATCGGGTGACATCTTCGACTTTTGGGATATCGCGGTCGAGCGCTACGAAAACTGGGTGAGAGCGAAGGAGGCTCAAGATTCGATCCGTCGCGATCTCGAACTCAAGAAAACGGAGATCTCCGCGGAAGAGAAGGAGAAAAAACAGAAGGAACTCATGCGTCTCGAGAGAATCATCGCGAAAAATCGGTTCCTTCCCGACATGAAGGCGCTCACAGAGTTCATCCCCTATGCCAAGCCCTCTGCGGTGGTGCTCAATGCCGAAAAGAAGAGTATCCGGCTTGCCTCGGCAAACGTGCGGGTGCATCTTCGCTTTTTCCGCGAGGCGCTTTTCCTCGATATCTTGCGGGAAAAACTCCCGACGGGGATGAACTATCTCATCTACTACGGTAATCGTCACGGGATATGGAAATTGCCGAAGGAGTATGTCCGCTGGACGATCAGTGTGGATGATCCGCAGGTGGTGCTCGGTGATCGTTCGCTCGGCGCGGTGAAACTGATCGAGGAGCAGGGCGCATGGGCGGTGGTGCGTGTTAACGAAGAGGTGGTACGGCAGGATGGACGCACTTACTTCCTGCCGATAGATTGGCGGACCGGATTGCCGGTGAAACATAATCTTTCCGCATTGGTCATTGCGCCGGATACAGTTTCGGCGCGAATGCAGGCGTATGCGCTCTTTATTGCATCACCCGAGGAGCGCGCCCGTTTTGAGAAGGATTTCCCGCAAACTCCCTATGTGATCGTGGCCCGCGAAGATGTCGTGCATCGCGAACATATAGAGACGCATTCGCAAACTGTCGCCTACCTCAAAAAACTTCTTTCGGCCTCCCCCGAGCCGCTGACGCGCCCTGAGATACTTACCGCCGTCGTCGAGTTCGAGAAGGCGGCGAAGATACCCGCCGAAGGGCCTAAAATACCTATAGAGATATCGTTCGTCGAACGGCGCCCGGTTCTTGTCATTCCGCCGGTTTCTCGAAACCGCTTCGTAACGAAAGAGGAGATCCGAGCAGCGCGCGAAAAACAGAGACAGCGTCTCGACAAAGAGGATCCGTTCAAGAAATGGGCGCGCGAACATCCGGATGACTGACCGATGAGCGAACCGCTCGCGACTGTCCTGCGTCCCAAGAGTCTCGATGAGGTAGTAGGACAGGAGCACATAACCAAACTCGTTGCTTCGTTCCTCGGACAGGGGTTCCTTCCCTCGATGATCTTCTATGGACCTCCGGGGACCGGAAAGACGACGGTGGCGCGGATCGCCGCCGATCTTTTCGGAGCGAGGATATATCATTTTTCGGGGGTGAAAGACTCGACGACCGATATAAAAAAACGGATATATGCCGATCGTGAGAGTCTCTTTGCCCAGCGACAGATGGTATTCGTTGACGAGTTGCATCGTTTCAATAAGGCACAACAGGACATCTTTCTCCCAATGATTGAGGAGGGCGTTATATTCATCGGCGCGACGACCGAGAACCCCTCGTTCTCTGTCAACAACGCTCTGCTCTCGCGAACGCGGGCGATGCGTTTCGAACCGTTGGGAGAGAAGGATATTGTTACCGTATTGAGACGGGGGCTCGCGCATCTTTCTGCGGCGGCGGAAGATATGGTGCTCGATGCGATTGCCGACGAGGCCCGGGGTGATCTGCGTGTTGCTCTTTCGATACTCGAATCGTCGTTCTATCTTTCCGATGGCCGGGAGATATCGTGGGAAACTGCGCGGAAGGTGCTCCTGAATCCCGATAAGTACGATAAGAAGGGTGACTACCACTACCGGCTCATATCG
>CALITV010000217.1 GCA_938048925.1 uncultured bacterium
GGCAGGTAGCATGGCATGCCTACACGGTGCACCCCATTACCGATGCGGTTGCCGCTCATCCGGCGATGGAGCATGCGCTCCAGCCATACCAGGAGGCGCTCCGCTATACGCAGGACCTCACCGCGGTCGTCGGCTATGCGAAGAAGACGATCGAGCGGACATCTCCCGACGGCGGCGACTCACCGCTCGGCAACCTCGTCACGACGGCGATGATGAACCACGAACTGGTGCGCGCCGAACTGGCGGTGACCAACAGCCTCGGCATCCGCGCCGATATCCCGGCCGGCGACATCACGCGCGAAAAACTCTACGAGGTCTTTCCGTTCGAGAACACGGTGACGGTGATGTACCTGTCGGGCAAGGAACTCAAGGACCTTTTCGATTATGTAGCGCGGCGGAGCGCCTCGCGCGGCTGTGTCTCGCAAGTGCAGGCAAGCGGAGTCGTCGCGGTACTCGACTGCTCGCCCGAACCGGACCTGCAGGAAAAATATCGCTCATACGCACTCACGAGGTATCTCCGCGTCGGTGCTGCGGTCGTGATAGACAACTATGACCTGAAGATGCCGCACGCCGTTTTCAAGATGGCGACCAACGACTACATGGCGCGGGGCGGATCGGGCTTCGATATGCTGTTGCGTAACACCACACGGCTCGATACGGCGATACCGATACGCGAGGCGTTCGTCGAATATCTGAAAACGCTCGGACCGGTGGCCCCGGCCGACTTCTCGAAAGGCGAACGGCATATTACGATGGTAAACTAGAGGAGAACGATGCGCTGGATACTACTCGTTATTGTTACGACAACCGCGGCGTGCAGTGATCACGGGACACCGATCGTGACCGAAGGGGTGCGCTCCTTTGCCGTTTCGTTCGGAGAGGGGACCGACCTCGGATCTCCTGACCGACCGCTACCGCCAGCCGACGAATACCGCTTCACGATCGTCGTCGAGGCGCGCGACCGATGGGGTGATCGGGTAAGCGATTTCGATGGTATCGCCGAACTCTCGACGCTTGGTGCAGCCCTTCTATCGGCCAAACGGATAGCCTTCGAAAACGGTCTTGCCGGCCCGGTCGAGGTGCGGATTGCCTATGCCTATCGTACCGAGAGAATCGTGGTGAGAGCGGTAAGCAGCGAGAAAGAGATCTTCGGCGCGCGCGAGATGCGCCTGCCGACCGGCCCGGTCGGTGTTTCGGCACCGATCTATCTACCCTATCCGCGCATCGCTGATGTCCAGAAAAACCACGGAGGCGCGGCTGATGCCGGGCTCTCGCGTCTCGAGAAGCGCAACCTCACCATCCGAGGGAAATACGACCCAGCGACTGCCACCTACGGCGATCTCGTCGTCATCGCGGCGATCGAGGGAGGTTTCTACCTTGCCGATCCAGACGAACCTACCTATGGTAGTCTCTACCTCTACACATACTCTACTCCCTATGTGGACGATGCCGGCGAGCGTTCGCCCCTGCGGCCCGGTATGCTCATCCGTGAGGTGAACGGCTCGGTCTTCGAGTTCTTCGGCTTCACCGAACTGTCGTTTCCGACCTTCGTTCCAAAACGTGACGAGAAGGGGCGCATTCTTGTGGACCCCACGCTGGTTCCCGCCCCACGCGACATCACCGCCTGTGTTGACGCCGATGACGACGAGTGTCTCGAGGGGGCCGAATCATCGCTGGTGATGGTACGGGAGATTGTGGTCGCCGACTTCGATGAGAGCGATGATGGATGGCTCACTTACGGACAATTCCCCGTGGAGACAGCGCAGGGTGGTATCATTCTCGCTCAGACTTCCTCGACCGCTCCTGCGTTCCGTCCCGAAAAGAAGAAGGGGCAGCGGCTCTCTTCCTTCACCGGTCTTCTGAAACAACATACGAGCGCGCGGCCATCGACATGGATACTCATCCCGCGCGACAGTGCCGATATCGTCGAAGAAGAAAAACCCTCGGGGAGATAGTCCCATGAAACCAACGACGGTTTTGTTTTTAATCGGTTTTTTCACCATCCCGCTCCTCGGGGCGCCGGCATCGGCGGCGGAACCGGCTGCTGAGAGCGCGGCAGAGGAAGCGCCGACGCCTGCCGTGACCGCAGCAGAGCCGCAACCGATGACGCCCGCCGAGATCGAGGCACTCGTCGAACGAAAAGTCGCCGAGCAGATGGCCGCCCGCGAGGAGGAACAAAAACAAAAGGCGCCGGCCGAATCGTCGAAAACACCGGCGTCAGAAGAACCGGCGCAGGCGCCGAAAAGCGGTGTCAACGATACGCCGGGGCTTATGGCGCCGTCGTTCTCAAAAAATTCGCTTTCGTTCATCATCGGTGACGACAACCTGCGTGACAATTCGCAGTACTCGCCCAAAACCGATATTGGGCCGAAGGACGATTACGACAGTTTCATGAACAAATTTCTCGGCTACAGCAACCGCACAAAAGGGATGACGCGGCTCACCCTCTTCCACGAGAGTGGCGGCTTGCTCCCCAATGTGACCGGGCGCATCGGGCTTGCCTTCGACCTCGAACATGCCTTCGACACCACCTATTTCGTCAAGACCAACCTCTATGAAGGCGGTTCGTATCTCGAGGTGCAGTATGAGAAAGACTTCCTCGTCAAAATAACCGCGTGGCCCTACGATTCCGACCGGATGGCGGTCGGGTTCTTTCCCGGTCTCCGCTGGGGAACCCGCGCCGCGTGGCCACAGAATCTCGGCTTCGTTCCCGGTGCACAAACGCTCTTCGGTTGGGGACCTCTTTCGGTGTATGCTGGATTCAAAGCGCATCTCCAGCCGCTCGTGGATACGCTCGGCGATGAAACGGTGCCACTCGAGACAACCTATGGCGGTTTCGGTGGCGTCACCTACCGTGATTTCGGTCTCACCGTGAGTTTTCAGGGCGCCTTCATAGACAAAGGCGACAATGTCATGGTGGACGAATCGCTCCTCGATTACCGTAACGACGACGAAATCTATGCATACGGGCTCGACCTCTTCGCTCAATA
>CALITV010000218.1 GCA_938048925.1 uncultured bacterium
GGGACACGCCTGTTCGGGGCGCGGGATAGCGCCGTTCTTCAAAAATGTTCCTTCGGGGGCGACCCATCTCTGTATCCTTGCGCCGAGTCATTACACGATCGTGCCATCGGGGGTGTTGGGATATGCTTCGTTCACCGAATACGAAACTCCACTCGGTATGGTGACCGCTTTTTCGAAGCCTTTCGAAGGAAAACCTATCTTTGTCCCGATGGACAAGGCGATCGCGGCGGAGCACAGCGCCGAGATGTTTCTGCCGTTCGTCAAGCGTTTTTTGCCGCAGGTGGTCGCGACGATTTTGCTCGTGCCGCGGATAGGGAGCGAAAAAGAAATCGTGCGGTATGCCGAGGCGATCGAAACGGCGGTGGGCGACTTTGATCCCAAACGGGTGCTCTTCATCGCGTCGAGCGATTTTACCCATTATGGCGAGCGATTCGATTTTACTCCGTTTGGGACGCGCGATATCGAAGGCGTCCTGGCGAAGACAGCGATGCTCGATCACAAATATGCCGAACTTCTCGCTCGCCATGAGCGGGAACGGGTTCTGATCGAACGGGAGAGGGATCACCCGAGCATCTGTGGTCTCGATCCGGCGCTCGTGCTCTCGGCGTTCATGGAGCGACGGGGGCTCCGCGGCGATTTGGTGAGTTACTACACCTCGTGCGCGGTGCTCGGCCCGAGCACTGATTTTGTGTGTTATGCGACGATACTCTACCATGAGTAATGGAGGAAGCGATGGTATTCAGCCAAGAACAGCGCCGCCTTTTGCTCAAGATAGCGCGCGAGCGGATCGAAGAGAAACTGCTCGGCACCCCGTCAACGACCTTCGAGCAGGCAAAACGGGATCCGGCGTTTGCCGAGAAGCGCGGGGTGTTCGTAACGCTCAAGAAGGAGGGCGACTTGCGCGGATGTATCGGCACGGTAGCCGCCGAACGGCCGCTCGGCGAGGCGGTGAGAGTGATGGCGATCCAATCTGCCTTTTTCGATCCCCGTTTTCCGCCGCTGGCGGAGCACGAGTTGCCCCTCATTACCATCGAGATTTCGGTGCTGACGCCGCCAGCACCGGTGAACGGATGGCAGGAGATCGTCATCGGACGCGATGGGATCATTCTCTCGTTCCGCAGGCGGCAGGCGCTCTTTTTGCCGCAGGTGGCGCCGGAGCAAGGATGGGATCTCGAAACGACCCTTTCCTATCTTTCCCAAAAGGCAGGCTTGCTGCGGGACGCTTGGCGCGATCCCGGTTGCCGGTTCCAGACATTTCAAGCCGAGGTCTTCGGGGAAGAGGATGTTGCTCGAACCCGGTGAGGATCTTCTTCCTCGGGGCGTGTCTCCTTGACAGAGCCGCCACCGAACCGGTATGATACACCGTTTTCGAACGAGGGAACCTATGACGCAGAAAGAAACCTTCGCGACGGTGATGTTGCTCGACATCATGAACTCGTCGGAATATGCCAATGTGCTCTCGGTGCGTGACTACTATGAGACTTTTCTCTGGGAATACAACGAGACGGTCCGTCGTGCGGCGCGCCTTTACTTCAGCCGCTATCCCGGCGGCGTCTATCACGAACGCAATCACTCGGTCGAGGTGGTCGGGGACGAGGGGCGCGTTTTTCTTTTTTCCGACAATCCGGGACGCGATGTGCAAGCGGCGCTCGATTTGGCGGTGCTCATTAAGATCGCATGGATCAGTGGTTCCTTCAACCGGACGCGTATCCGGCAGAACAAGGCGCCCGAGGATCTCGGCGTCGGCATCAATTCGGGGTACCTCTATGTGAAGGACGATGGAAAACTCGAGGGGTTCGGCATCAACCTCACCAAACGGATAGAGACCCATTCGCGTTTCGGATCGGTAAGCAAGATCATGCTTCACAAGACCTCGCGGGTCACCCTCGACCGTTTCGTTACCGACAGCCGTATTGCGATGAGACTGCCGGTGAACGGCCGCGAGATATGCCTGCCGCAACACTATTTCTTCCGCTTTACCGGCAATGTGGAACTCAAGGGGATCGCCCAACCGGTGCCCCTCTACGAACTCCAGTATATCAACTGGGGGACGCGCCCCTTTTTCATGGAGGGCGATTTTCTCAAGGAACTGACCGGTTGTTCAATGGACGATCTGGCGGCTATCCTCGAAACGGCGCTGTCGTTGTCGGTGCTCGATGCGACGATAAACAACATTTTGCTTTTCTTCGCTGTTCTCAACGGCCAGTGGGAAAAGGCGGCGCTCGTGGCGAAGACGCTCTACGAAGAGATGGACACCATCATGGAGATTCCGCTCGTGGCGGCGGCGGCGAACATCAATCTGGCGCAATTCGCCGATCCCGAAACGATGCACCGATGCCTGTTGTATGGGCGGCGGTGGCTCGAGATTGCCCGTGCCATCCGGCCGCATGCCGAACAGATAGACGATCTCGAGGCGGTACTCGAAAAGGTTCGCTGAACAAACAACGCTCGAGGGTACTAGAAGGATAACGCAGAATCAGATTCGCTACATCTCGGGTGTTGGTTCTTTTTCTGGGCGTTATTTTCTGCTGCGGTGCCTACCCGATCGAACAGATAGTCACCCGGTAGTCTTGTGCACTATTTCCGCTCCTGATACGCAGCGAGGGCAAGCCGGAGTATCTCCATCGCCCGTTTGGTTTTCTCGACATTGAGGACAAACGCGATGCGCGCCTCGTTGCGACCGAGACCGGGCGTGGCGTAGAATCCCTCGGCGGGGGCGAGCATGACCGTTTCGTTGTTGACATGGAACTCGGTCAGCATCCAAATGACGAAGTCTTCGGCGTCGGGGACGGGGAGCCGCACGATGATATAAAATGCCCCTTTGGGCACCTTGTATTCGACGCCCGGTATTTTTGCGAGCCCTTCGAGGACAGTGTCACGCCGTCGCTTATATTCGCCGACCATTTCGTCGAAATACTCTTTGCCGAGATCGGCGGTGGGAACGGCCATGAGTTGTTCGATCGTCGGCGGACAGAGCCGCGCCTGACCGAAACAGAGCGCCGCCTGCATAACCGCCTTGTTGCGACTGATGAAGGCGCCGATGCGGGCGCCGCAGGCCGAAAAGCGCTTCGAGATGCTGTCCATCACCACGACATGATCGTCAATGTCGCGGAACTCGAGGAGCGAGGTATGCTTCTCGCCGCTGAAGATGAACTCGCGATAGACCTCGTCGCCGAAGAGGAAGAGGTTGTGCTTTTTGGCGAGATAGGCAAGTTTGCGCAGTTCATCCTCGCCGTAGAGTTTGCCGGTCGGGTTGTTCGGGTTGCAGATCATGAACGCCTTGGTCTTCGGGGTGATGAGCCGTTCGATGATCGAGATGTCGGGCAGTTCCCAATCGTCTTCGAGCCGCGTGGTGATGGGGCGGAGCACTACCGACGCCTGAGTTGCAAAGCCGTTGTAGTTGGTGTAGAAAGGCTCAGGAACGAGAATCTCGTCGCCCGGATCGCAGCAGACGGTCATCCCCATGATGATCGCCTCGCTCCCGCCGCTCGTGACGATGATGTTCTCTCGCGCCAGTTCAATGCCATACCGCCGATAGTAGCGGATGAGCGCATCTTGATACTCGGGAAGTCCTTGCGAAGGGCCGTAGGCAATCACCGTCGTCGAGAGTTGTTTCACGATGTCGCGCATGACGGCCGGCGTTTCGATATCGGGCTGACCGATGTTCAGGTGATAGATGGTTTTTCCCGCGGCTGTCGCCTTGTCGGCGTAGGGTTTCAACTTGCGGATCGGAGAGGGGGGCATCGCGGCTCCCCGTTTCGATGCGGTTATCATGACTGCTCCCTTCGGTAGATGATAAACAAAATACGAGGAAGTAGTAGCCTTCTGTACTTGAAAAGGCAAGAAAACGGTGCCGATCGTTCTGGCCGAATGCCCTAAAATTTCTTTGCAAATACCGGAGACCAATGTACTATATAGTTCCCTACCGGGCAGAAAAATATGCGGGAAGCGTACGATCACAAAGACCCGTCGTCGTT
This sequence comes from uncultured bacterium, assembly GCA_938048925.1. Lineage (GTDB taxonomy): Bacteria > UBP6 > UBA1177 > UBA1177 > JAKLFG01 > CALITV01. Next base: position 3,978 of record CALITV010000218.1, read on the forward strand.
GCAGACGAGCGATATCAGGGAGTTGCGAAAACTCGTCGTCCAGTCGCTCAACACGATAAACATGGTGGATGCCGGCCTGCGGCAGGTGGCGGCGAAGGTGAGCCAAAAGGACAGGTCGGATCTCAACAAGTCTTTCTTCCTGCTCGTTCTGCTCACCGTCGTTATCGTTCTTGCTTTCTTCTTTTATTTCCGCTCCGAGGTGCGTCATGTGTCGGAGAATCTGGCAACTTCCCGCAAACAGAACGAAAATCTCCAAAAAGAGATCCGGGAACTGAAGGATCGTATCGTCGCGGCGGAGAACACCGATGTGAAGGCGTTCAACCTCTACCTCGCCTTCAAGGAAGGTGACCCCGATCAGGCGATAAAGATGTACAGCGAATTCAACCTCTCGGCCCTTTCGCGACTTGAACGCTATGTGATCGAAACCGAGGTTAACTTGATCCGCCAGAAAGCGGCGCTCAAGAAATATGAGGAGGGGATGACGCTCTTCGACCGCAAGAGTTATCGCGCCGCCGTCGAGCGTTTCGAGGAGAGCCTCAAGATATCGGGCGTCGGCAAGCACGTCCCCTCGCTCTTCTATTATCTTTCCCTTGCACACTACCGGAGCGGCGAGGTAGAAAAAGCGGCCATTGCCTTCGAACGATTTCTCTTCGTCAACACCGAGAAGGGGCTTATGAAGGACAAGGCGGAACTCTTTCTTGGTGTTTGTTATGAGCGTATGAAGCAGTACGACCGGGCGATCAACTTCTATCGGCAGGTTCTGCAGAACAACAAGTACTCGCGTTACGCTCCCACTATCCGCGATCGTCTCCGGGCGCTCCAGAAAAAGATCGAGAAGCAAGATGCCATGCGGCAAGCAGGCTGATCCCGGAGGAACCTCGTGAACGCGCGCCCGCTCACCGTTCTCTTCCTGTGGCATATGCACCAACCGTTCTACAAGGACGGGCAAAACGGCGCCTACATTATGCCGTGGGTTCGCCTCCATGCGACGAAGGGATATTACGACCTGCCGCAAATCATGGACCGCCGAGGAGTCAAGGGATGCATCAACATGGTCCCGTCGCTCATCGAGCAGATAGAGGACCATGTGAGAAACGCAGTGACCGACCGTTGGAAGACGCTCACCCTCAAGCGCCCCGAGGAGATGGACGAAGAGGAAAAGGCGTTCGTCATACGCAATTTCTTCATGCTCTGCTGGGACCGCCTCGTGAAGACCTCGCCGCGCTACTGGGAGATACTCTCCAAGCGAGAGCGGTTCGTCGGCAAGATCTCATGGATCGAGATGACGAGATTCTTCACGAATGACGAGATACTCGATCTGCAGGTGCTCTTCAACCTCAAATGGTTTGGATTCATGGCGCGGGATCGCTACCCCTTCCTGAAGCACCTCGACGAGAAAGACCGTCGTTTCACCCATGAAGAAAAGATGGAGATGATGCGGATACAGGAAAAGATACTTCAGGAGATTGTTCCGCTCTACCGGCGTCTTGCGGCGGCGGGGTCTATCGAACTTTCGTTTACCCCGTTCTATCACCCGGTATTGCCGCTCATCTATGACAGCGACATCGCTCGCCGCGCCGCGCCGTCGGCACCGCTTCCCCTGCGGTTTTCGTGGCCGGAGGATGCCCGCTGGCACCTCGCGGAAGGCAAGCGCTATGCCGAGTCGGTATGGGGATTGCCGCTCAGAGGGATGTGGCCCGCCGAAGGCGGTGTATCTCCGGAGATTATCCCTCTAGCGGCCGAAAACGGCGTCCGGTGGCTTGCTGCCGATGAGGGGATTCTTTTCCGTTCGGTCAATTGTACCGACAAGAAGCAGGTTCTCTACCACCCGTGGCGAAGTGCCGAAACAGCAGAGGCACCGGTAATCTTCTTTCGGGACAAGTTCCTTTCGGATCTCATTGGATTCTCGTTTGCCCGCACGGAGATCGACCGCGCAGTGGACTCCTTCATGGGGCATCTCCGAGGCATCCGTCATGCACTTCCCGACGACGGTCCGGCACCGGCGGTCACCATTGCGCTCGACGGAGAGAACGCGTGGGAGAACTACGCCGACAACGGCGGACCGTTCCTGAACCACTTTTTCAAGACGCTCGCCGAAGCGCCCGATATCGTCACTGATACCTTTTCGGGGTTTCTGGAAAAACAGGTGCCCGCCGCTTATCCCGTGATCCCAACCCTTCACAGCGGCTCATGGATAGAAGGCGATTTCATGATTTGGATTGGCAACGACGAGGACAATGCGGCGTGGGAACATCTCCGGCGCGCCCGGGTATTCCTCGACGATTACCTCAAAAA
>CALITV010000219.1 GCA_938048925.1 uncultured bacterium
ATTTCGGCACCACCCCCCGGGTGGTCGGCGGCGGCTGGTCGCCGTATGCACGGGTGGACCTCGTAGATATCGGGAAAGGTCGCCTTGCCGGTCTTTACAATGGGGTACAGTACTGGATGACCGGCGATCCATCACACGATGTCCCCTTCCGGCGCACCTTGTACCGCGCAGTGACCGGATCGGTGCTCGTCATCGGCACCGGCGGCGGCCACGGGCTATTGTCGCTGACCAACGCCACTCGTATCGAAGCGGTGGAACTCGACCCGACGGTGATATCTCTTCTCAAGGGTCCCCTTTCCCGCTACAACAACGACATATACAACCGCATCGCCGTGGCTCATGCCGGTGACGGTCGCAGTTACCTCGACAATAGTTCCGGAAAATACGACGCAGTAGTCCTTGAGGCTGCCGAGGTCGGTATTTCGAACTATCACCGATCTTTCATCGCCCTCGAAAACTATCTCTACACTAAAGAGGCGATGAAAACCGTCTTCGAGAAACTGACCGCCGACGGTATTCTCATCGTTATTCACACCGACCGCCATGTCCCCCGTGAGCGTTTTATCAAGGCGTTCCCCGCCGATGTCCGCTACCGGACCTTTCAGGCGACATCGGTAATACCGGGATCTTCCGGTATGACCTTCGCTACTGACATTACCATCGCGGCGCACACTGGCGAAATACTCGATCGCTGGGCTGCTATAGTTCAGACTGCCGACGCCGGAATCCGCGAGCAAACTGCCGAAATGACAGCAAGCGAGCGATTCGCACGGGCAACCGCCATAACCGATAACCGGCCAACGCTCTACCTAGACCGCTACGACCAACTGATCCCCTTCGCGGTAGTTGCCATCATTCTTTTGATCGTTGCGGCTACTCTGACCATCCCCGGTGAGCGACGACTCGGGGCTGTCTTTCTCTTGCTCGGCATGTCCTTCATGGTTACCGAACTGTATCTCATCAACCTGTTGCGGAGCGCAATCAACGGCTATATCGAGACCAGCGCCCTGGCACTCGGCGCCCATACCATAGGCGCCGCGGCAGGTGCCCTCTCGGTGACACGGGTGCCTCCGCGCACCGCCATCGTCGCCACAGTTCCCTCTTTTCTCTTACTTTTTCTTACGCTGACCTTCTTTCCCTTCGGCGCCACGACGACGGTAAAGATCGTTCTCATCCTTCTTGCAGTCATTCCCTTCTCCTTCGTCACCGGAACCCTCTTCCCGCGCGGATTTTTCCTTGCCTCGACCGGCACAGTCCCGCGTTACTATGCGATAGACACCACCGCTTCTGCCGGTGCCTTCTTGCTCTTCTTTCTCATTACGGCAGGTGCCGGTTTTTCGTATGCGGGACTCGTCGCTCTCCTCGGCTATTTGGGGGCCGGTGTTCTGCTCATGCGCTTCGGACGCTGAGCACTCCACCTCACATGGAAAATCAGCGCGAGGTGACGAAATGCACGGGAAAGGAACGCCAACCGTCGCGGCAAGCGCCAGAGGAGCCGCCATATACGCCACGGGAGATAGAACCGAAGGTACGCGCAGAAAATCATACGACTCAACGGAACACCGGTCACCTGCTCATACCACGAAGTACCAGTGAAATAATCTACGGGATCGGCATCTCCCAGGGCTAAGGGTATCATTTTCGCGAGGCGGGTATGCGGAAATAGCGCTACTTTGAAGTAAGAAACCATATCGAGCGCCGGATGGCGCGATAAAGCAATCGTTTGCCGTATCTCCTCGACCGTTTCGGTGGGGAAACCGAGCATGAAGTAACCCTTGGTGATGATACCCCGGCGATGAGCGGAGCGGAGATTACGAATCGTCCGTTCGATATCGAGACGCTTGCCGACCATCTCTTGCAATCGGGGGGAGGCGGTTTCGAATGAGAAGGTGATGTTATAGACACCGGCCTCCTTCATGAGCGCAATGTCTTCTTCGTCTAGGAGATCGCTCCGAATACCATTGGGGAAAGCAAGACGCACCTTCAATCCGCGGTCAATGACCCCCTGCAATATATGACGCATTCGTTCGCGGGAGAGGTTGAAAATATCGTCAACGATATGGAACTCACGCACATCGTAACGGTCATGAAGAAATGTCATCTCCTCGAGCACCCGGTCGGGACTGAGCGGTCGGAAGGTCTTTCCCATAATATCATGGCAGTAGGCGCACCGGTAGGGACAGCCGCGCGAGGTCATCAGAATGACAGAACGGCGTTCGGACTGTATGACATTCATGGGAATGCGCGGTGCAAAATAGCGCTCGAGGTGAACCGCCGCATAGTCGGGCATCGGCAGGAGATCGAGCGGTTCGATGGGCGAACGGTCAGGGGCTATCGTTATCGTGTCACCGCAGCGGTACGCCGTCCCCGGCTCACCACGCGGGTCAGTGCCGGCAAGGTGGCGGCGGACGACTTCCAGAAATGTCTCTTCTCCTTCACCGCGCACCACGAGATCTAGGTCCGGGAACTCCCTGAGCGCTTCTGCCGTACTACCGGTTGGATAAGCGCCCCCCGCGACGATGAGCGCTTTGGGTGCCGCGGCGCGGATAGCAGCGAGATGGCGATCCAAAAAAGGACGCTCGAAATTCATGAGCGATAGGCCAATAACATCAGGGCGCGTGCGAACAATTGTGTCGAAGAGAACCCGTTCTCGTTTTTTCTCGACGCGCAGGTCGAGCAACGAGACGGCTACCGATCCCCCTAGTTCGCGTTTCAGGTAAGCCGATAGCGCCATGATACCAAGAGGCAACTCGAGGTTCTGACAAGAATGCAGGTAGGTATAAGGTTTGACGAGAAGAATAGTGATCATGGGATGAGAAAAAGCAAGGTTGCCGCCCCCCCCAAACCATACAGGAGACGGTAGCGTGTGCGGTGTCGGAGAAACGACAGCGGGGCGCGCTGTGCATTGAACAGGAGCAGGAAAGCCGACAAGAGGTGTCCCAATGAGGCGATGCAAAACGGCACGAGCCGCACACGCAGCGGTAAATGCGCAGCGATAATTACCGCGAGGAGTGCCCCCGCACAAAGCGCGACGAACAGGTGCAAGAATATCCACCCGCGGAGACCGAACCGCGCCGCGCCGTTCGCCACACCGGCGGCGCGGTCGGCATCGCAATCTATCATCTCATGGTTGAGATGCCCGGCACTCAGCAAGAGCCCAAAGTAGCACGACAAAATGAATGAGACCTTATCCGGTACCGAGAAAAGAATCCACCCCTGATGGAATTGAATGATGCCAATGAAAAAATGAGCAATCGTTCCCAAGGGAGGATGGTATTTGGCGCCATACCGGGGGAAAGAATAGAGCCCCCACATCACCCACACGGCAACTGCAGAGAGCATTCCCCGTGATGAAAAAGCGCCGAACAAGAAGAACGCCCCGATAAAGGTAACCAGCGATGCGGTGGCGAAAAAATGTCGTGAAACGGCAAGCGAGTCGGCCAGCCGGGGATTAGCGGTATCTTCGGGAAATCCGGCCCAGCTGTTGAATGCGTATATCGAAACAATGACGAAATAAGAGGCGAGAAAGAATGCCGCCGAGCGCGGCGACGCCAGCACCGGAAGACTCGGTGCCGCCATGACTGCACCAACGAAGGTGAATCCCGCGACGAGCAGCGCCTCGGGCAAACGGAGCGCAACCATTCTATTTCGCATTCCCGTCCCCATCCTCGGCAAAACGGAACACGACGGTCCGCGGCCCTTCGAAGACCTTGCGCAGAAGAGGCGATGATTCGAGCGTTCTCAAATCAATGCGATCCTTTTTCAGTTCCATCCCCTTGTGATACACCAGCGCCGTGACACCATAGCGTTTGAGCCGCGCCACCGCCTCGGGCTCGGGCAGGCGGACACTCCAGAGATAGTAGATAATCCGCGGCGTCGGAAAATAACCATTGAGCCCACTCACCGTCGAGCGGCGGTGTTGGGACTGCCAGTAGAGGTAGATGAGTTCGCGGTTGTACTGAAAGAGCGGATCCCAACTGTCCGTAAACATCGAAACCTCGTGTATC
>CALITV010000220.1 GCA_938048925.1 uncultured bacterium
TCCCTTCGTGCTACTCCTTGCGGTCGCCGCCGCCGGGGTGGCCGTATGGTACACGGTGTCCGGCCATTTTGCTGAAAAAACCGCCGCTTCCGTAGAGGTCGCCGCCATCGCCTCCTCCGAACCGGCGGAAGCGGCGCCGGTCCCCGACACGGAAGCGGCACAGGAACCGGCAAAAGAGGAACAACGGGATCCGCTCGCCGACAAGAAACCGGACGAGCTGATAGCACTCGGTGCGGCAGCCCACACCGCGGAGCGCTACGATGAGGCGGTCTCCTTTTATCAGGCGGCCTTGATTCATCTCCCTAAAGAGGATGTCGCCGCCGCTCCGCTCCGTGCGAAGGCGCTGAAGAATCTCGCCATCGTCCTCTACGACACCGACCGCTACGAAGGCGCCCTCGAGGCAGTGCTCGCGTCGCGCGCCATCGCCGACGACGAGGCCGAAAAGGTTGATCTCACCGCCGCCATTTTCGAGCAGATGGGGAGATTCGACGAAGCGATCGGTGCCTACCGCACGGCTCTCAAGAACAAGTCCTTCTCGGCGCAAGCGAAAGCATGGAAAAAAGAGATATCGCGGCTGAAGAAAGAAAAACGGAAAGCAAAGGTCGCCCCATGAAGGTGTTGTTCGACGAAACGACCATCCAAAAGCGCGTGGCCGAACTCGCGCACGACATCGAGGCCTGTTACGAAGGAAGACCGTTCACTCTTCTCGTAATCCTCAAAGGAGCATTCGTGTTCGCCGCCGACCTTTTTCGCCGGATACGATCACCGCTCGTTCGCGTCGAGTTCCTTCGGATCGCCAGTTACCGCGGAACTGTTTCTTCCGGAACCGTCATCCTGCCGCCGCCCGAAGAGTTGGCCCGCTTCGCCGCACGCGATGTTCTCATCGTCGAAGATATCGTTGACACCGGACTTACCCTCTCGGCTCTCGTAGATGCGCTTCGCGGAACGGGCGTCTCATCGGTGCGGGTGTGCTCTTTTCTGGAGAAGACGGAGATACATCAAGGACGGGTGAAGATAGATTTCCTCGGCTTCTCGGTCCCGAACCACTTTATCGTCGGCTACGGACTCGACTGTGACGAGAAACACCGAAACCTTCCCTACCTCGCCCTTTACGAAGAGACTTAGCTGTCTTCCATGCCCCCGCTGAGAACCGGCATCGCTCTTCCTATCGAGGAGATCGCGCGTAAACCGTTCGATTTCGCGGCGATGTTTCCCGGCCTCTCCCGAATCGAATGCGAGGTAGGGTTCTGCTCCGCACTGTTCCTTACCGAATACGCGAACCGTCATTCCGATACAGGGTTTCTCGGCATCGAGAAGAAACACGCCTACTTCTTGCGCGGCTTGCACAATCTCGAACGGAGACTGAAGCAGGACAATGTGAAGATTGTAGAATTCGACGCCGGCGCCGTCATCATGATGCTCGTTCCTCCTGCGTCGCTCGACGCGTTCCACATCTATTTCCCCGATCCGTGGCCCAAGAAACGGCACCACGAGCGGCGTTTGATGACCCGCGGGAATTTCCGGATGTTCCACGAGAAACTCAAACCCGGGGGCCGCATCTACGCCGCAACTGATCACCCCGACTACGCGGAATTCATCGAAAAAGAGTTGGCGGCGGTACGAGACCTCTTCACGCGGCTCCCTTACGGCGCCGCCGATCGCGAGGTGATGACCAAGTGGGAACGGCGCCAGACGGCGAAAGGTATTCCTATCACCTACTATCTACTGGAGAAGCGTTGAAAAAGTGGTGCCGGGAACAGGAATCGAACCTGCACGGGGTTGCCCCCACTAGACCCTGAATCTAGCGCGTCTGCCAATTTCACCATCCCGGCACCGCACCCGAAAAGGCGGAAAACGATTATAGACCGTCGAGGTAATTGTCAAGAAAACTCTGCGCCAGTCGGGAGCACACAGGAAAAGGAAAAAACAAGAGACAATGCCCGGGAAAATTTTTGACACCTCCTTCCGCCGGTGTTATGGTTCTTTGTTCTTTATCGAACAGGAGGAGACTATGCGGGTGGAACAATTCTCGATTCTGCTCCGGAATGAACCGGGCGTCTTGAGCCGCGTGCTCGAGAATCTGAGCCGGATGCGCATCAACATCCTCGGGCTCACCATCAACGAGACGGCGAACTTCGGCGAACTGCGTCTCGTCGTGGACAAGAGCGCCGAGGCCAAAGAAATCCTCAAGGGGATGGCGGTGTCGTTCAATGTCGTCAAGATCATTGTCGTGCGCCTCGAAAATAAGCCGGGTGAACTGCTGAAGATCGCCCACCTCATGAGCAAGAACGACATCAACATTGATTACATTTACACCCTCGCCTCGGTTGACAAGGGAGCGCTCGTCGCCATCAAGACATGGAACATGGCCGAGACCGAACGCCTCTTGACGGAACATAAGTTCGAAATGGTGGACATTGAAAAACTTCGGTCATAGTCCCGTATCCGCTTATTTTTTCTCCCGTCATGGAGGACCCATGCGTTGGTTGGTCATACTTGCCTTGTTCCTCGTCGCGGAGCCTGTCGCCCTCTCCGCAACCGAAGACGAAGAAGCCGCACCGAAAGCAACAGACGACGAAGAGACCGCTCCTGCTGAAGAAGCCCCGCCCCCTCTTCTCCATAGAGAAGAGTCGCCGGCCGAAGGAAGCGCCAAGGAGTTGAAACCGGTGACCGAGGGAACCGTGGTTCCGGAAACCGAAGAGCCCGCTGCCCAAGAGCCGGTGAACGGTGGAATCAGACTCGGAAACAGTAAGGTAATAAAATTCTTTGAACTTTACGGTTACTTCTCGGTGAACCACCTTTTCACCTACAACCTCTTCATGAACGGCAATAACCCCTATCTCCCGACGACGCCCTACGCCAGCGAGAAAGAACGCGGAGAAGATG
>CALITV010000221.1 GCA_938048925.1 uncultured bacterium
AACGAGGGGCAGTCCGAATCGCGGACGCATTCGTTGGCGTAGATGCAGACATTGTGCGGCGACGCCGGTTCACAGCGGTAGCCAAAGCCGCAATCGGTGTCGATTTGACAGATCGTCACGCAGGCAAGGTGTTGCCCGTTCGACTCGCACACCTGATTGTCGAGGCACTCGTCGTTCGTCGTACACTCGTTGAGTGACCGGCAGACCTTGTAGATTCCGTAGATGTCCTCGCAGATCTCTCCGAAACCGCAGTTCCCTTCGCTGTCGCACTGGTGCGGCGTAAGATTTACCTGACACTGTTTCCAGTTGTCCACCACCGCGCACTTCTCGTAGGTTGCACAGTCGAGGTCGTTCTTGCAGGTGCTCATCGAGCGGCATTCGTGCGGTGTCGCAGAGAGGTCGCACCGCGATCCGAATGGGCAATCGGTGTTTTTTTGACAGTCGGAGGGGGCGGTATCAGAATCGGTCGGTTCTTCGGTGCCCTCGGATTCTTCATCGAACGGTCCTTCGTCGGCGAAAAAATCATCCGGCTCCTCGGTGGAGAGATCGTCCGGTCCGTCTGAAAAAGTATCGTCTTTCTCTTCTGTCTGATCGTCGGGAATGGCGACGATTTCTTCGTTCGGCGCATAGTCGGTGATCGGAGAATCGTGATCAGCCGTCTCCGCATCGAGTTGCGGGGTTGTCTTCTCATTGGCGCACGCAACCAATAAAAGGACGCCGATGGTTGCGAGGAATCTACTCATGGCGATGACTCCGTAGCAGACAATCGTTTTCTAGTATAGCATATATGACGACGCTATCAAGAAACAACGGTCAGTTTGACTTCCGTTCTCGTGTTCTTTAGACTGAGGCGTTCCCTGTGGTGAAAGGAGCACTCCATGACTCAAGAAACTTCTTCCGGCGGCTTCAAGGCGATGGCGCGCGAACTGGTTCAGCCGTTCATTGACCTCGGCAAAACCTCGCGAGCCCTGTTCGGCATCAATGTTACGAGTATGCTCGAAGGATTGACCTACTTCGGTGTGCTGACGCTTCTTGCCATCTTCTTCAACGAGGCGATGGGGCTCGACGACCCGACGGCGGGGCGGACCGTCGGCATTCTCACGGCAGGCATCACCATCGCGATGATGTTCCTCGGCGCAACGGTGGACTGGATCGGTATTCGCAAAGCGCTTCTCATCTCGCTGGCGCTTATGGCGGTTGGCCGCGCCGTGGTAACCGTATCACCGCAACTGGGGGCACCGGGAGCATGGGCGAGTGCCCATTGGATTGCTCTTTTGGGGATTCTCTTCATCGTTCTCGGCTATGGCATCTATCAGCCGGCGCTCTATGCCGGCGTCAAGATGTTTACCGGTCCCAAGACTGCCGCGATGGGTTACGCGATGCTCTATGCGCTCATGAACCTCGGAGGCTTTCTTCCCGGCATCATCTCGCCGCCGCTCCGCAAGGCGGTCGGTATCCCCGGCGTTTTCTGGTTCTATGTCGCCGTAACGGTGGGGGAAATAGTTCTCATCTGGTTCATCATGTCACGCACCGCAGTCGAAAAGGCGAAGCGCGAAGCGGCGGCCGAGTGGAGTACGGCGGCATCCGAGGGCGCAGATGCCCCCGAATCGTCCGATGATATGGCGGGGATGACGCTGGTCCAGCGGCTTGTTTACTACCTCAAGCATTTCCCCTTCACCGACCTGCGCTTCATGTATTTCATCTTCATCCTCATACCGGTCCAAACACTTTTTGCCCATAACTGGCTCACGATTCCACTCTATACGAGCCGTGCCTTCGATGGGGTGGTGGCCGAGAATTTCGAGTTCTTCAGCAACCTCAACCCGATTCTCATCTTTTTCCTTACCCCGATGGTCGCGGCGCTCACCGCAAAACGCAATACCTATACGATGATGATCGCCGGCACATTCGTGATGGCCTCGCCGACCTTCATTCTCGCCCTCGGTCCGCGTTTCGAGACGCTCATGGCCTACCTCGTCATCATGAGTATCGGCGAGGCGATGTGGCAGCCGCGCTTCCTCCAGTGGGTAGCCGAAATCGCGCCGAAGAACATGACCGGCATCTACATGGGGATCGGCCAGTTTCCGTGGTTTCTCACCAAGGTTGTCACCGCAATGTATTCGGGCTGGTTCCTCATGAAATACTGTCCCGCCGACACCCCGCCCGCAGCGCTCAATACCGAGACGATGTGGTTCATCTATGGTCTTATCGCCATTGTTTCGCCCGTTGGCCTTGTCGTGGCGCGCCGATGGATGATGAAAGGGTTCCGTCAGGCAGCCTAGTGCCTTAGGGAAGCGTTACCGTTACCGCGGTACTCGTTTCACCGGGATTGAACAGCGCGATATATGCCGTCGCCGCAGTGGCCATGTCGGAAGAAAGTGTCACAGAGGTATTCTCTTGATTGAGTATTACCGTGTTGATTTCAAGGATTTTTTCCTCGGTATCGAGATAGGCGACACGGCCGACGAGGGTGCCGTTTCCGTCAAAGGAAACCACGGGAGATTGGACGAGATGGTAATTCTCGATACGGAAGAAGGCCATACCACCGTTCGCGTTTACTGTGGTCTTCGTCGAGGACTCGACCTTTTTTGACGCTGCTTTCCGAGATGGGGAGATGCTGGTAAAGCCAAAACGACCATCGTCATAGGTAGTATCTTGCGCGAGCACCGCGAGAGCGAAGTCAGCACCCAATTCGGGGAAAGTAATAGGCTGGGGTTGGGTAGATAGCGCTGCCTCGATCGAGGATCGCCCGTTTGCCGTGTCGGCAACGAGGTTGGTGATGAATGTCGCACCGAACCGATCATACAAATAGGTGCCAAAAAGGAGAAGAACGCCATAATCGTAAGCAGGGCCGCCCGACATCAGCGGCTCGGTCGGCGTTGCAAGCCAATTGTTCACCCACGCTTCATCGGTGCCGAACCGGGTCACCACCATCGCCAGTTCGCTCATCGCTTCGTTGAGCCACGCCTCCTCGTTTTTGTCGCGCCCCCAATGGATGAGGTGCTGGAATTCATGCGCTTGTACCGAAAGCATATAGGCACTCGTGGGGTCTTTTCCTTCGGCGACATTGATGTGGATCATCTCGCGCCGGTTCGAATAATCGCCGTCATACTGGTCATCAATTCGAAAGTAACCGTCAAACGAATGTCCACTGTATCCTGCCATTTCATAGAGGAAAAGGTAGAGCCCCGGATAGCCGTCAAACTCGTCAGGGACCGGCCCGAAAAGGCCGGTGACGATGGAAAAGATGCCCCGACGGGGATCGGCGGGTGTTTCGATTTCCCATGCTTTGAGGAGCGTGCGCACCGTGTCGGCGGTGACCCGGGTGCCCCACACATCGTCGGCGACAAGCACTCGGACATGGTTGCCTTCGGAGCGG
>CALITV010000222.1 GCA_938048925.1 uncultured bacterium
AACGCCCGAATCAGCGCCTCCGACAAAGCCGATATCGAGAACATTTTGAACAACCTGTAATCCTGTAATATAGTTTCTGGCCCGTTTTCTACCTTGACAGTGAATGGAGGGGGTTACGGTCATGCGAAACTCTTTTCTTGCTTCGTCTCGTTTTTTTCTGGTCGCGCTGATAATCGCCGCTTCCTGCGGGGGAACCAAAAGCACCGTTCCGGACCGAGAGGCGTCGGAGAACATCGAAGAAAAGAGCCCCCCCACGCCGTTGTTCCTCCCTCCCGATCACTATGACGCCTTCGCGGACGCATGGAAAAAGGTCGAAGCGGCCGAGAAAGCGGGAAAACCGCGATCGGCGCTCGAGGCGGTGACCACGATACTCTCCGAGGCACGAGCGACCCGCAATATACCCCAAATGGTAAAGGCGCTTATTCAGCGAACAAAGTTTTCGGCGCAACTCGGAGAAAAGCCTTGGCCGGTGTTGATCAAAGAGATCGAAACGGAGATCGGGTCATCTTCCTTCCCCGAAAAAAACCTGCTCCACTCGGTCGTTGCCGATTTCTACTGGCACTATTTCCAGATGAATCGGTGGCGGTTCTATGAGCGGACCGAAGGTACCGCGGAGGGAGACGATATCGCCTCGTGGAGTCTTCAAAAACTGATGGCCACGATCACTGCTCACCACCACGCGGCACTTGAACATGCCGACGCGCTGTGCCGCATACCGATCGCCCTGTTCGACGAGGTGTTCACCAAAGGAACCCGCTCACGCGCTCTGCGCCCCACGCTCTACGACCTCGTCGCCCATCGTGCCGCCGATTTCTTCATGAACGAGGAGCCGGCGCTCACCGAAAGCGAACGGCCATTCGAAATGAACGATACCGCCTATCTCCTTCCCGCAGAACGATTCGCCGTGACACCGCTTCCTCGGGCGGAAGGTGTTCATCTCGCCCGGCATGCACTCGCCATACTCCAAGAACTGACCCGCTTCCATCTCCGCGACCGCGAACCGGACGCGCTGGTCGAGGTGGAAATCAAACGGCTCCTGTTCGTGCGATCGCGTCACACCGCCGAAAACCGAGATGAACTGCTCGACAAGAGCCTCGAACTGCTCGAACAGCAGTACGCGGCTTATCCGGTCGCCGCCCGCATCACCTACGAGCGGGCACGACTGCTCTACGAAAAAGCGCTCCGCTGGCGTGACGGGATGCCCGAAGCGGAACGCTGGGGCATGAAACAGGCGCTCGACAGATGCACTACCGTTTCGCTTCGGTGGCCCGAAAGCGAGGGAGCAGCGCTGTGCACAGCGCTGAGCGCTCAAATAACCTACAAGGAACTTCAGATACAGGCAGAGCCGATGGTAACCCCCGAACGGCCATCGTTCATATTTGTCAGATATCGTAATGTTGGAAAAGTTTATTTCCGCACGGTGAAACTATCGCCGGATCGGGCCGATACACTGACCGCACGCTACTACTACGGAAACGACTATGCGCCCGAAAAAATAGCATCGGAACTGGCCGCCCTGCCACCGCGCCACTCATGGGAAGTTACGCTTCCCGACGACGGCGATCTGCGCGAACATCGGGTCGAGGTGGCGATCCCGCCGCTCGAGCGAGGTGATTTCGCGATACTTGCCGCCACCGCTCCCGACTTTTCCCTTACGGGCAATCATCTCGAATGGGTCGTCATCAACGCGACTCCTCTCGCTTTCCAGCATCGGATTGACGGTGGGGCACTAGAGATCTTCGTCGCCGATCGTGAAAGCGGCCGCCCGCGAGAACAGGCGAAGGTGGTGATCGCCGGATACCGCTACGACTATACGACGGGAGCCTACCGCGAAGAACCGGTTGCCAGCGGAAAAACCGACCGCAACGGGATGGTGCGGCTCACCATCCCCCCGAACGCCAAACGATCCGCGGGATTTTCAGCGCACATCACCGTGGGAAACGACCGTCTAAAGAGTTTTTTCTGGGGACATCCCGACTCCTCCTCACCGCGCCCCTATACCCGCACCTACTTTTTCACCGACCGCACCATTTACCGGCCGGGACAGACGATCTATTTTAAAGGCATCACCGTCACCTACGACGCGACGGGAATGCCGAAAATCGTCACGGAACAAAACGACTCGATCGAGTTTTTCGACACCAACAATCAAAAGGTGGCAACGCTTTCGGTAACAACCAACGATTATGGAAGTTTCCACGGCAGTTTCACCGCGCCGTCCGGGGCGCTGAACGGCCGGATGACGATCCGCAACAAAACCGGTTCTGTAGGAATACAGATCGAGGAATACAAACGGCCGCTCTTCGAGGCGACGCTCGATGCGCCCCGTGGCAGTTACCGGCTCGGCGATACGGTGGTAATCACCGGCAAGGCAAACTCCTACGCCGGCGCACCGCTCACCGAGGCGAAGGTGCACTGGTTCGTCGAACGAGAGGTGCGCTTTCCCTACTTCTGCGGCTGGTGGGGACACCGATGGTTCTATGACTTCTGGAACGGTAAAAAGGCAATGATCGCCCACGGTGAGACGATGACCGGCCCCGACGGCCGCTTTTCGCTCTCGTTCCCCGCACGACCCGATACGCAGATAGCCAAAGAGCACCAACCGCTCTTTTCCTACCGCGTCCATGCCGAGGTCACCGATCTGAACGGCGAAACCCATGCGGCCGAGCGGTTCGTGCAGGCTGCCTACAGCGCGATCAATCTTACGATCGGCGGCGCGATGCAGGAATTCGTCGGAAAACCGCTGACCATCGAGATCGCCGCGACGAACATGAACAATGAGCCGCAACCGACCACCGGGACGGTGACGATATCACGGCTAAAGGATCGCGATCGGCTACTCCGGCGTCGGTTGTTTCCTGCCCGACCCGACCGCTTTATCCTTTCCCGTGACGAGTTCGTGAAACAGTTTCCTCACGATCCCTACGGAGACGAAGAGACCGCACCGCGCGAGAAAGAGAAAGAATACCTGCGCCGCTCCTTCGACACCGGAGCCGAAAAAAGCATATCGGTAACGACCTCCGACTGGCCAATCGGCGAGTACCTTATCGAGGTAACGGCACAAGACTCTTTTGGACAACCAGTGACGACCCAGGCACTCATCACCCTCCGCGATCATGTCGAGGGTCCTTTTATGCGGCCGATCTACGAAGATATCGCGCTCGACAAGGAAAAGTACGAACCCGGAGAAAACGCCGCCCTGATAGTTGCCTCCGGCGCCGATGCGGTAAGCATGGTGCTCGACATCGTGCGTTCCACCGGAGAAGAACGGCTGTTCGTTACGCTCGACCGTTCCCGGAAGATCATCTCTATCCCGATAACGGAGCGCGATCGCGGCAACATTGCGGTGCGTTACCTGTTCATCAAGCACGGACGCTCCTTTCCGGGAGAACGCACCGTCGTCGTGCCGTGGAGCAACAAGCAGTTGAAGTACGAATTCCTCTCCTTCCGCAGCACGCTGCAGCCGGGCGAGAAGGAAGAGTGGCGCATAAAGATAACGGGACCGCAGGGCGAATTGGTCGCGGCAGAACTGGCGGCGGCGCTCTACGACGGCGCGCTCGATGCCTTCGTGCCCCACGGATGGTCTTTGTCGCTCTTCCCGACGCGCTACCGATTCTCCCCGTGGCTTCACAACGACAGTCAACAGACCCGTTTTGCCCAACCGATCGAACGGGAATGGAACACCGTCGTCTCATGGCCGGTGCTCACGAGCGACAAAATCAACTATTTCGGCATGCAACTGGGCATCTACGGGGACCTCTACTGGAGAGACGCATCTGGATCTGGCGGAGTGGTCGCCGGTGCGGTGATGGGGCGTGCCGCCGCAGTCGCCCGTGAAGAGATGGCGCTGGCCGAAATGGCCGCTGACCAGAGGCCACCCACCACCACGGTAATAACGAAGGCGCGCCGGGTCCCGGTAAAGAGCGCCGCCGCAGGGGGACTCGCCGACTACGAATTCGACGATATGGATATTTCGGGAGCTCTTTCGCGACCCGCGCCGCCAGTCCAGATACGGAAGAACCTGCAGGAGACCGCATTCTTCTACCCGCACCTCATGACCGACGAAAAGGGCGAGGTCGTCGTCTCTTTTACCGTCCCCGAGGCGCTGACCACATGGAAAATGCTCGGGATTGCCCACACGAAGGAACTCGCCACGGCTCTTCTCAAGAATGAACTCCAGACCCAAAAAGAACTGATGGTCGCCCCGAATGTGCCGCGCTTTCTGCGGGGAGGAGACCGCATCGTCCTTTCGGCGAAAATCAGCAACCTGACCGACACCGCACAAACCGGCACGGCCGAACTGACGCTGCTCGACGCCCGCACGATGAGCGACATCGGCGCCGACTTCTCCCTTACCCCGAAAGCGGCGTCGTTCAACGCTCCGGCAAAGGGCAACACGGTAGTCACATGGCAGATAACGGTGCCCCAGCGGACCGACCCTGTCGTCTGGCGTATCGTCGCTCGGGCGGGTAACATGGGCGACGGCGAGGAGAACACCGTTCCGCTCCTCTCCAACCGAATGCTCGTTACCGAGACCCTGCCGCTACCGGTAAACGGCAAGGAGACCAAGAACTTCACCCTGCAGAAACTCAAAGACCCGGTGTCACCGAGCCTTACCCATCACCGGCTCACGCTCGAATTCACCGCGAACCCGGCATGGTATGCGGTGCAGGCGTTCCCCTCCCTCATCGAATCTCCCTACGAGTGCGTCGAGCAGGTCTTCTCGCGCTACTATGCCAACAGCCTCGCTGCGCACATTGTACGGAAGCACCCCTCGATAGAAAAAGTCTTCGCACAGTGGAAGGGAACGGCTGCGCTCGACTCGAACGTGATGAAGAATGAGGAACTGAAATCGGCGCTTTTGCGAGAGACGCCGTGGGTCCTCGACGCACAGGATGAAGCGGCCTCGAAGCGACGAATCGCGCTGCTCTTCGACCTCAACCGGATGGGGAACGAACTGAAAAACGCCCTCGACAAACTGCGCAGATTGCAGGTCTCGAGCGGCGGCTGGCCGTGGCGCTGGAG
>CALITV010000223.1 GCA_938048925.1 uncultured bacterium
CAGCACCGACGCGGTGCAGCTTGCAGGCGTCGAACCCCTTGCCCGCTCTCTTGTGGCGAATGAAGTTCGGTTCGGCGACACATGGGATAACATTGAGCGACTGGGCGCCGGCGAGGTGTGGATAGCACAGACGTACAGCGGGGACTACCTCTACAAACTAAACGGGGATCAGCGTTTTCGATATCTCCTTCCGCGGGAAGGGTTCCCTACCAGCCTTGATTTCTTCATGTTGCCGAAAGGCTCGCGCAACTCCGATGGAGCGCACCGTTTCGTTTCGTTCTATCTCCGTCCCGAGATCGCGGCGCGGAACTCGAACCGCTATTGTTACGCCAATCTCGTGGCCGGCTCGGAGGCGTTCTTGCGTCCCGACCTGCGCGGTAATCCCGTCGTCTTCCCGCCGGATGAGATACGCGCCCGAGGGACTGCTTACCGCGAGGTGGGGGCCGCGTTCGCCGTTCACCAGCGGATTTTCAACCTTATGAAACAATCACCGCAGCCGTGAGAGGACCATGAGACAGCGCCTTGTCTGGTTCTCTCTCGGTATCGTTGGTGCGACACTCGCGGTATTGATCATAGTATCTTCGTTCGCGATGCGGACGAGCGTCCGTTACCGCACCGCCGAGAATTTCGCCAAGCTCGCCGAAGAACTCTATTACAACCTCGAACGGATGCACTTCACCGCGATGCAAAGCGTCCTGCTGCTTGCCGAAAGCCCCTCCCTCGCACAGATGCTTGAGGATACCGAATCATTGAAAGAGGAATTACTCCGGTTCCGCCGGCTAACGCCGTTCTACGAGGATATCTCGATCATTGACGCTTCGGGGGTCGTCCGCGCCTCGACCGATTTCGTTCCGCGCGGCGATTGGCGCCTCAAGCCGCATTTCCAGAAAGCGCTTTCAGGAATTCCGGCCGTTTCGCCGGTTCATCTCGTCACCGAACCGCTGCAGACGGTCGTGCAGTACACGGCTCCCATCAGAGCCAACGGACAGGTAGTGGCGGTGGCGGCGGCGACGATGAACATGCGCGAGTTCGAGAATGTGGTGTTCCATCTTACCTTCGGTTCCACCGGTCACGCCTTCGTACTCGACGATCAGGGGACGATAATTGTTCATGCCGACAAAAGCCTCCTTTTCGAGCGAGTGATAAGTATCCTCGGTGAAGAGAGACCCCGGGATGGTTTTTTCTTCGACCTTCGGGGCCGCTCGTGGTTCGGTAACCGCTTCGTGCCTGCCGGAGTGTCATCGTCGAAAGTGTCCTTGTCCGGAGTCGAAATGCCCCGGTGGATACCGATCATCGCGCAGGAAACGGGGGAAATCTATCTTCCGTTCTGGCGCGCCATCGTGGTGCTTCTTGTTGTGCTGACGCTTCTTTTCGTCGCCGCACGCCGGGCGGCCGTGCTTTTGGGGGATCGGCTCGTTCGGCCGCTCAAGGCCCTTGCGGCCGCCGCCGATCGGGTGACCCACGGAGATCTCGACATTACGGTGCCGGCCGCGGGCGACGACGAGGTTGCGCAACTTGCCAAGACTTTCAACAATATGCTCTCTTCGCTCCGAGAAAGCAAGCGGCTCATTGAGGCGAGCGAGCGACGCTACCGCGAGATGGCGGACCTCATGCCGCAGACGCTCTTCGAGACCGACGCCGCCGGCTTTATCACATATCTGAACCGCACCGGCTACCAGACACTCCGGTATCAACCGAGCGAGGTGCTCGGACGAATCCGCTTCGTTGATTTGGTTGCTCCCGAGGATCGCGAGCGGGTGTTGCGGAACGCCGTACGGGTTATGGGGGGTGAGCCGGGCGGCGGGAACGAATACCGGATCGTGAGAAAGGATGGCACGGTCTTTCCCGCCTACATCTATTCGATACCCCGTTTCGAAAACGAACGGATTGCCGGTCTCCGCGGTATCGGTATTGACATCACCGAGATGAAAAAATCGGAGGAAGAACTACGCCGCCGGGAGATGCTCCTCATACAGGCGCAGAAGGTCGAGGCAGTCGGGACGCTCGCCGGCGGACTCGCTCACGATTTCAACAATGTGCTCGGCGGGATCGGCGGTACCGTTTCAATTCTTTCCTATCTGCTCGAAAATGAGCCGGAAAAGGTGACCGATGCCGTTCTCCGGGAACACTTCGGAAAGATCCAGCGTCAAGTCCGGCGCGCCGGGGACATGATACGCCAACTGCTCGCCCTCTCGCGCCGGCAGGAGATATCTTTCGTTCCGATGGACCTCGCGCAGGTCGTCCGTGAGGTTGCCGATATCTGCGAAAAGACGCTCGACAAGAGCGTGCGTCTCGAAATAGACCCTCTTCCCGAACGAGCGGTCGTCAACGGAGACGCCTCTCTCCTAGAACAAGCGATTCTCAACCTCGTGGTCAACGCATGGCATGCGATGACGATTATGCGAGAACCGGGCGACCGGCAGGGAGGTGTCTGTGCTGTTTCACTTGAACGGATCTCCGTCACACCCGAGTACCCCGACTGGCCGAGCGATCTCCCGCGGGGCGACTACTGGGCAGTCCGTGTGAGCGACACCGGCGTCGGCATTCGGGAAAGCGAGATACCGCGGATATTCGATCCTTTTTATACCACCAAGTCGTCATCGGTGGGGTCGGGTCTCGGCCTGCCGATGTCCTACACCATCACCCGCCAGCACCGCGGACATCTCGCCGTGTTCTCGCGTGAAGGTCAGGGGAGCGTGTTTACCTTGTTCCTGCCGGCGAGCGTCGAAGATCCGGCGCCGAATGTGGAGCCGGCACCGGCAAAGGTGCCGTCATGCGGTGGGACGGTGCTCCTTGCCGACGATGACGGGGCGGTCCGCGAGATGACGGCAAAGATGCTGAGCCTCGCGGGTTATACGGTCATCACCGCCGCCGACGGAGAGGAGGCGGTGCGTCTCTTTGCTGAACGCCGGGGGACGATTGATCTCGCGGTGCTCGATCTCCTTATGCCGGGAATGTCGGGTGTCGAGGTTCTCGATGCGATCCGCCGCGATGTTCCCGCGATACCGGTGCTCATCATCTCGGGCTACCAGTACGACGACCGCCTTGCGGGAGTCATGTCGTTGCCGGCGGTGGCGACCCTTCAGAAACCGTTCACCCTCGAACAACTCATCGAAATGATTATGCGCCTTGTCGAGGAAAATGGAGGGAAAAAGGCGTCCGCGGGATAGATGATCCTTATCGGCAGGGAACCGGCGACTCTTCGCAATCGCAGAGGGCGGTGCATTCACCGATATAGCGGCGTCCTTCACAGCACCACGAACTCAAGTCGGCGGGCGCGCATTCGCAGGATCCCGAGGTCACTGCGTCGTCGTCTGAAACCTCTTCGATCTCGTCGGCGTCCGAGCCGTTATCGTTCGAGGAAGCACAAACACCGTTCTGCTGGGAAATGCACTGCCCGGTATAGTAGTTGAGACAGTTGGCGAAGCACTTGTTGAACACGGTGGTTTGGCCGTCGCAACACACCGGTTCATAGGCCGGCCGTTCTCCGCATCCGCAATCGCTCACCGAAAAGGTAAGAGCGGTGTCGGTGTCGCTGATCACGGCATCCTCATCGGGCATGAGGCCGCTGTCGGCGAGAGCGAAGTCCGAATCTGGGGAAGGGCCGGTGCTGTCAGAGGTGTTTTCTCCTTCCCATTCCTCTTCGGTCATCGGAGCCGCGGTGTCGTTGTCGCTCGTTGCGGTCGCGTCGCTGTAGAGGTCGTTGGTGAGGGGAGAATCGGGTCCTTCGGCAAGGTCTTCGGCAGGATTTCCTGCGGTGGCCGTTTCGTCGGTTCCTCCCTGTTTGTCGCCGGTGCTTCCCTCGGCGTTGTCGAGTCCCCTGTCGAGGGCGATTACCCGCTCGCATGACACGACGCCGAGAAGCAGGACGACGACCAATGTCGCTCCAGTGACGATCTTACTGCCCATCGCCGTTCTCCAAGATATCGCGGATCTCGTTCCTCTTATAGCCATCGGGGAACAGGTGCAAGTATTTCCGACAGGCAGGAAGCGTCCCTACCTGTTCTTTCACCTCCGCCTTGCAGGCCTTGATGAGCAGCTCTTCGCGGTAGGCCGAATCGCCATTGACGATGTCACGGTATTTTCTCATCAGTGCGAGTATGTCATCGAAGTGTGACTCCTTTTCGAGGATGCGCACGATTTCGAAGAGCGCCTTGTCTTTTTCGTCTCCCTCTTCCAACTCTTTTTGGAACCACCGCATGGCCTCTTCGTCGTCGCCGCTCTTGAGCGCGGCGCGGCCCTGCTGAAGGAACGACAGTTCCGCCTCCGCCGCCGGTGCCGGCGCAGAGGGGCGGTGACCGGTTTTTTCGAAGGCCGGCGCCCCTGTCGGTCGCAATTCATCGCCAAAGAGGTGCGCCATGCCGCCTGAGAGCACCGCAGATCGGTTCGCGCCGTTATCTACCACCTCGACGAGTCCCTCGGTGACCGTTACTTTCAATTTAGGCCCTTCGCTCTCGAGGGTAAATCTGGTACCGAGCACTCGAACGATATAGCGCTTTGCCACCGTGATGCGGAAATCATCTCCTTTCTCGACCGACACCTCGACCGTTCCCTGCGCCAGTGCGATGTGGTCTTGTCCTTCCGCCGACATCGTGGCGTCGCGGAGTACCGTGATGCGGGCTCTGCCGTGGAGCACGACGGTGCCACTATCGAACTCCTTCGGAGTCCCGACAAGCGTTGGTGCGGGTGCCGGCGTCGAAGCGTTTTCGGCAACGAGGTGCTCTTCGACTGTCTCGGTCGTACCGAAACCGAGATAGATGGTGAAAAGAAGAATCGCCGTTGCTGCTGCTGCGAGTGCGATGCGCGGGACGGACAACAGCGAACGCAACGAAAATCGTTTGTCGGGCGCAAGATGGACGAAACTGCGCTTGGCGATGCGGTCTATCGTCGCATCGTCGGCGTAGGTGCGCGTCGGAAGGATCATCCCCGCAACCGCCCGTGTCTCGAGAAGGGCGAGGCAGCGCGGGCATCCTTCGAGATGAGCGGCGGCCTCTTCGGTGAGCGGCTCGTTGCGCTCGATCAAGGCGGCCAACTGTTCTCTAGTCAAGTGTTTCTCCTTCATAGCGCACCACCATAGATACCGGTGAGTAATCTCGCCATCTCCTTTCTCCCGCTGTAAACGCGCGACCAAACCGTTTGGAGAGGAACTTTGAGAAGATCGGCGATCTCTTTGAGCGTAAGTCCCTCCATCTCGAAGAGGACGAGCGCCATCCGTTTCTCCACCGTGAGCCGCCCGAGCGCCGAGAGCACTTGCGTGCGGTTTTCGGCGGCGATCATCTCCTCTGCCGGTGAGCAGAAAGAGTCTTCCGCCGCCGATTCGATGAGTTCGTCCGATCCGCAAAACACATGCGGGTCGCGGTGATGTTTGATGTAGCGGTACACGGTGTTGACCGCGAGGCGGTAGAGAAAAGTCGAAAAGGATGCGTCGCGCCGGAAGTTCCGCACCGATTTCGCCAGTTCGATGAAGATTTCTTGCACGATATCCTCCGCCTCCGGTCTAAAACCGTAAACACGGTGCACCGTCGCGCTCACCTTTCCGTGGTAGCGCCGCACCAGTTCACGCCACGCCGCCTCGTTCTTGCACAGCGCCAAGTCGAGGAGCGCCTCGTCCTTCATTTCTCCAAGAACCGGATGTGTCGTTTGCGCCACAGCCTTCATGTTCTTTTGGTATCTTTCTCCCTATTTTTTATTGAGGTACAATAAG
>CALITV010000224.1 GCA_938048925.1 uncultured bacterium
GCGAACTATCTGTCCTTCGAGAGTCGCCGGCAATCCCTCCTTCTTGATGATGCGTCCTTTCCCCTTCGAATGCCGCGCGATGCCGTCGCGAACCTCGAACGAAAGGTTGAGACCTCTCCCCTGCCGCGCAATCACCTCGACAACCCGAAGGCTCTGTTCCTCGTGACGAAATCCCCCGGGAAGCAGCCGCGCGAGCGCCCGTTCTCCCGAGTGACCGAACGGCGTGTGGCCGATGTCGTGCCCCATCGCGATCGCCTCGGTAAGTTGCTCGTTGAGGAGAAGCGCTCGCGAGATCGTCCGGGCGATCTGTGAAACCTCGAGTGTGTGGGTAAGCCGGTTGCGGTAGTGGCCCCCTTCGGGAGAGAGGAAAACCTGCGTCTTGTCCTTGAGACGGCGGAACGCCTTCGAATGGACGATGCGGTCGCGATCGTGTTGATAGATAGGACGAATCGGGCATCGTTTATCGGGGCGGTCGCGCCCGCGGCTCGCATCGGAGAACGCGGCATAGGGCGAGAGGGTATTGTGCTCTATCTTCTCGAGGTGTTCGCGGATGACGAAGGAAACATTCATCGGCGCTTGTCACGGCGGAAGGTGAACAGAAAAGCGGCGGTGGCGAAGAGAGTTATCGGAAGATAGAAAAGATAGAAAGCCGAACTGCCGCTGAAGGTACCGTACGAAATGAGCGATCCGGTGAGGATGAAGGCGCTCACGATCCGGGTCACCATCTTGGAGATAAAGAAGCGGTCACGCCCGCTGAGATAGAACTCCCAGTTGAGTTTGAGATTCCCGTTCTCGAGTTTCTCGATGATCTCGGAAAGATTGAGCGGCAGGGTCTTCCCCATGTCGAGGAGGCGCATACCGAGATAGTAAAGGTTTTCCCGCACCCGCTCCGGCGAATATTTCGCGTTGATGACGACGCTCGCCAACTCCTGTGACTCCTGTATGAAGTTGAAGTCGGGAACGAGTTCGCGGCCGAGTCCCTCGAGCATTGAGGCACCGCGAATGAGGAGGGTAAAGTTACGCGGGATGCGGAGACGATGCTTGTAGAGCACCTTCATGACCCGCGAAAAGAGGTCGGCCATGTCCACCTGCGCGAGCGTCTCGGGCAGGCTCTCGGTGATGCGACGAATATCACGGGCGAGTTGTTTCTTGTTGACCGGAACCGGCGCGTCACTGATTTCGGCGTAGAGCGAGGCAAGCGAGACATAGTCCTTCTTGGCAAAGGCAATGAGCATCTCGGCGAAGACCTCGCGTGTGTAGCGGTCTATGGTGCCCGCCATGCCGCAGTCGAACACCGCGAGCCGATTGTTCTCGAGAAAGAAAAAGTTACCGGCGTGGAGGTCGGCGTGGAAAAAGCCGTCTTCGAAGACCTGTTTCATAAAGGCCTTCGCTCCATTCTTGGCAACCACGCGCCGATCTATCGTAAAGGATGGATCGTGTATTTCCTCGATGCGGCGGCCTTCGATGTACTCCATCACGAGGAGGTACTTCGTCGAGTATTCGTCGTAGATCTTGGGGAACACGAGCCAATCCCACTCAGCGCCCGAGAAGTTCTGCGCAAAGCGGCGGGTGTTCTTTACCTCATGGGAAAAATCGAGTTCCATCTCCATCGTGGTGAAGAATTCGTCCACGATGCCGACGAAGTCGAACTGTTCGCCGAGTTGGCTGTGGTTCTGCATTATCTCGGCGATCCACTTGAGCACCTCGAGATCGCTCTGCATTTTTTCGACGATGCCGGGCTTGCGCACCTTCACCACGACGAACGCGCCGTCCTTTTTGAGGCGCGCCTTGTAAACCTGCGAAATGGAAGCTGCCGCTATCGGTGTTTCGTCGAATTCCGAGAAGATGTCGCCTATCGGTGCACAGAGATTCCGCTCGATGAGAGGGCGCATCTCGTCGAACGGAACGGGACTCACACGGTCTTGGAGTTGACGGAGCTCGTCGGTTATCTCCTCCGGCAACATATCCTTGCGAAGCGAGAGTATCTGCCCCAACTTGATATAGGTCGTCCCCAGTTCCTCGAAGGCGCGCCGCAAGCGGCGACCGAGCGGAAGGGCGCGGTTTTGCTTGTTCGACTCGCCCGTCCCCGCATAACCGAGCATCCGCTGCGCGGTGGTGGGAACCCACGGAATAAGGTCGTATTTTGCCAGAACGACACCTATCTCTTTGAGCCGGAAAAAACGGGTGGCGCGCACCATGATTCCCTCAATCAACCGTTATTGATTTCGACACATTCTTCGGTACATCGGGGTGAACGCCGTGATTTTCGACATGAAGCCGGTTGAGATATTTCATCTTCTCGACCGACATTTTGAAGGCAATCGTCTGGAGCACCGCCGCCGCTTCGAACACGAACAGGTTACGGTCGCCGGTCGCCGGGACGGCGATGTATTCGGCATAGTAATGATCGAGAGCCGCAGGTTTGCCGACAACCGCCTTGCGGAGCGCCTCGTCCTCCTCGGCAATGAGCACGATGTCGGCACCGCGGATCTTGTGGGTATGTATCTGCGAAATCGTTATCCGTTTGTCGCGCTCGTCGGGCGGACAGACAAAAAGAAGCGGATAGTTCGAGAAGAAGTTGCGCAGTCTCACCCGCTCGCGATAACCTTCGAAATGACGGTGGATGCGTTCGCGTACGGCGGGCGTCATCTCCGCACCGTCGAGTAGCGGCCTCTCGTCGAGCCGGAACCGAAGATTCCGGAGTGCCGTGAGGTATTCGGCGGCGGGACAGCGTTCCCCATGGGTAAGGCCGGCGCCCAGCATCCGTTCGAACGATTCGATGAGCGCCGTGTGGAGCCGTTCGAGATCGGCAAGCGAGAAGATGGTATTGTCACCGAGTATCGTGTTCGGCCCGTGCTTGAACTCGGCGGCGTCATAGCCTTCGGTATGGTTGAGCACCACCTCGCGCACCTTGAGCGCCCCTTCACGCGCAAGACCATAGAGCGAGGTCCCGAGAATATGCAGCGATGGCTTGAGAAACCAGCGGTTTGCCACCGCGGTAACCGCCGGATCGAGGTTCTTGAGCGTAAAATCGAGATAATAGCGCGCCTTCTCGAGACGATGCCGCGTCGTTTGTTCGTCACCCGCGGTCAGCGAGGCAATGAGATAGAACAGCGCGATCTGGCTGATGAACGACTTGGTCGCCGCGACCGCGATTTCGGGACCGCAGAGAATGGGAAGATAGAAGTCCACCTTCTCTTGCGGAAGCGTCGAGTTCTCGTTATTGACGAGCGCAACGAGCCCGACCCTGTTTTCGTAGTGCGTCCTCGCATCGTTGAAGATGTCGATGAGGTCCTTCGTCTCACCCGATTGACTAACCCCGATGATAAGATCGCCGTCGCGCAGCGTGTCGAGATAGAGCGAACGGAACATGCCGGGGTTGGCGGGAAATACCGCAAGCCCCGCAAGGCTGTTGAAGAAATAGGCGGCGGTGAGACCGGCGTGATAACTGGTTCCCGCGGCGACGATAAAAACCCGCCCTCGACCTTCGCGCGCCTCCCGGAGAAGCGTCGTCAATCGGTTGCGGCAGTGCAACACGGTTCGCTTCTTCTTCCAGACGAGCATTCGGTCAACGAGCGTGAGTTTGCGAAACAACCGCTTATCGGCAGCGGCGAGTTCCTCCAACAGGACGGCATCCTCCGACCCGAAGTGACAGGTGACCCGATCGGCGGGGAGATGCTTTTCAAGCGTTCGGTAAAGATCCGTAAAGAGAGAAGACTCGCTCAAGGTGCGGAACTCGGTGAGCAGACCCGCCCGGTCGAAGACCTCGTAGAGCTTGAGGAACTCATAGAGGAAGACCCGGCACGCCTCGACATGTTCCTCGAACGCGCGGTGGAACGGCTCCTCCTCGGGATCGGCAAAATAATAGTGGAAGAGAGCGTCGAGGTTGCGTGGCGCCGAGTATATCTCCTGTTCCATGAAGAAACTGTAGCGTGGCTGAAGCGAGATGTCGGCGATGTTGAGTCGGCTCCGGACGAGCGGCGGCCGGTAGGCGCGTTCTTCCGTGAGCGAAAAGACCTCGTAGTCATCGTGCGTAAAATAGATACCCTCCCCCTCGGCAAGCGGAACGAGAAAACGGGTTTTCGAGAGGACCGAGGTGAGATCCGATGAGACGACGACGAAGTCACCGATGCTGTCGCGGCCTTTGCCCGCATAGAGCGACGACCCGCTCTTCATCGCGAAGACTCCCGGTATCTCGGGGTCGGTGATACAGGCGGCGTAGGAGCCCTGCACCATCGTTTGAGCGCGCCGGATCGCCGTGCGCATAAGCGATACGCGGTCCGGCGAACCCGCAGCGGCGGCAAGAAGCACCGCATAGTGGTGCTCGACGAGGTGGACGAGCATCTCGCCATCGTTATCCGAAACGACCTGATGACCATGGGCAAGAAGAAATTCCTTGAGCGAATCGGTATTCGAGATGTTACCGTTGTGCGCCCCGACGAGGTGAACACGGCAGGAAACCTCATGCGGCTGTGCGTTATGGTCGGTCACCGAGCCATAGGTCGCCCAGCGCACTTGCCCGATGAAACGGCGACCGCCGAGTTTGTCTATCTCGAGTTTCTCGATGACGCGCGAGGGCGCCCCAACCTTCTTGCGGAGTGTCACCGTGCCGTCGGCTGCGATGAAGGCGCCGCCGGTCGAATCGTAGCCGCGGTATTCGAGTTTTCGGAGCAGTTCGGCCGCCTCGCCACCGAGGAATTCGGTCTCGCTTC
>CALITV010000225.1 GCA_938048925.1 uncultured bacterium
CGGTGAGACGGTGGTGCTCGATTGGGGGCTTGCCAAGGTGCGTGGCGAGCGTGACCACGGGGCGCGCCATCTCGAACGGCACCTGTCGCTCATCCGCGAAAGCGATGGCGAAAAGACGATGAGCGGTCGTATCGTGGGAACGCCTGCCTACATGCCGCCGGAACAGGCACGCGGGGAACTTGAGCGGCTCGACGAGCGTTCCGATGTCTATGCGCTCGGCGCGGTGCTCTACGAGATACTCACCGGGAAACGTCCTTTCGAGGGGAAGACTTCGTATGACATCCTCAACAAGGTCATAGACGAGATGCCGGTGCCTATAGCGGCGTGGGAACCGCAGGCGCCGGTCGAACTGGTTGCCATCGCCGAGCGAGCGATGCGCAAGCGCCCCGAAGAACGCTACGCGAATGTTGCCGAGATGACGCAGGACATCAATAACTACCTCGCGGGGCGCCGTGTAAGCGCCCATCGCTATTCGTTGTGGGAACTGGTGGGCAAATTCTTCGCTACCAACCGGACCGTAGCGGTTGCCGGTATTGTCGCTATTTCGCTGATACTCATCGGGGCGGCGCTCGTCTATCGCGAGTATCTCCATGCACAGGAATCGCTTGCGGTGAGCCGATCGTTCCTCTACGCCGAACGGTCGCGCGCGTATGAGAAGGCGAGGAACCGCGGCGCATCGGCGGTGCTCGCCGCCGCGGCGCTGGTGAACAATCCGGCGGTCGCGTCGCGACGCTTCGTGCTCCCCGGTATCGAGCGGCGACATCCCGAAATTTTCCCCCTCTATGCCGACATCCGCTCGCGCCTCTATCAGGCCGATCTCGGCCTCGGCGCTCAATTCAAAGGAGTCGTCGTCACGTCCGGCACGGTGTGGGCTGTGGCTGTCTCTCCCGACGGACGAACCGTCGCGGCGGGAGGACACGCGAAAGGAGACCGGGTCGTTCAAATCTATGATCGCGTCTCGGGAACGATGCTCGGTGAATTGAAAGGGATCAGCGGAAATGTCTATGCGATCGCCTTCTCGCCTGATGGAACGCTCCTCGCCGCCGCGACGCAGGAGCCGCGGGTGCTTCTCTGGGATGTCGTCTCTCGCGAGCAGAAAAAGCCGCTTGCCGGTCCCGAATCGGCCCTATTCGCCGTCGCCTTTTCCCCTGACGGTAAGCGTATCGCCGCCGCCGGTCTCGACGGGTATCTCCGCGTATGGGAGCGGGAGAGTGGTACTTTATTGTTCGAGTCCGAGGCTCACCGCGAAGGAGCACTCTGCGTAGCCTTTTCTCCTGACGGCGAGGTGATCGCCTCGGGCGGCTGGGATAAACGGGTCGTTCTTTGGAACGCGACGAACGGTCGCCTGCTTCGGGTAGTCGGGGAGCATCGTGACGCTGTCTCGGCCCTGTCCTTCTCGCCCGACGGGCGGCGCCTTGTCTCGGGGGGACACGACCGGGTGATGGCCTTCTGGAATCTCGTGACCGGCGAACAGCGGGCGGTTCATGGCCATGTGGGGCTCATCACCGCGCTTTCCTATACGGATGACGGCCGTTATCTGGCATCGGCGGGCGACGACAACGCGGTGAAGGTATGGGATGTCGCGAGCGGCGAACTCCTCTTGCGGCTCGAGGTGCATCGCAAAACGGTTGCGACGGCGGCGTTCCACGGGCCCCGTTTCCTCGTCACCGGCGGGAACGATCGCTTGCTCAAGTTTTGGGAATTGACGCCGGGGCGTGAAACGACCACCTACGCGGGCCATACCGCTCCGATCTCGGCGGCCACGCTCCTACCGGGGGCGACGCTTCTTCTTTCGACCGCCGAGGACGGGACACTCCGCTTCTGGGACCTTGTGAAGGGATTCGAGATACTTCAACTCGAGACGCCGCCGGGGCCGCGGGCACTTACCGTATCGCCGCGTGGCACCTTCATCGCGGTTGGTGGCTGGGACCGGCGCGTGAGGCTGTGGCGCACCGGTGAAATCGCGCCGATCGCCGATCTCAAGGGGCATACCGACACGGTGCGCGCTCTTTCGTTTTCGCCTGATGAGACGCTGTTGCTTTCGACCGGCGACGACTCGACGGTGCGACTTTGGAAATCGACGGGGGAGGCGGTCTCGGTTCGAATGAGTGGCCACCACGGGCCGGTGCTTTCGGCAAGATTCGTCGGTGACGAGAACCACTATGCGACCGGCGGGGCCGACGGTCTTGTGTTCTTGCGTGAGACGGCGACGGGAAAGGAGATCGGCCGCATCGAGGTCGAGGGAGCAGCGAGAACGATCGCAACGATTCCAAGCGAAGAGACGCTTGTGATAGGCGGTGAGTCTGCAGCGGTGCTGTTCTACGACCGTGCGCTTGCACAAGTGAGACGGCGTCTCGATATCGGTGAACGGGGGGTCGTCGGTCTTACCATTTCGTCCGATGGTGCGACGCTAGCAGTGGTTTGCGAAAGCGGAACGGTGCGGCTTTTCTCGGTTGCCGACGGCAGACCGCGTTTATCGCTTGAGACGGCGGGGAGCCGGACGGTGCTGTTCGGTCCGAGTGGGGAATACCTCATTACCGCCGATGGTTTTTCGCTCAAACGCTATCCGGCAGCGTCGCTTGTTCTCGACGATGATCCCCGATCGCTCTTCGAACGGATCCAGTGTGCCACCGGTCTCCGCCTAGTCGGCACCGGTGTCGAGCCGGTGGAAAAGACGTGCACTCAATAGGCAGCCATCAGTCGAGCGGGCCAAGTTCGGTGCTGACTTTTTCCCACCATTCCCGGAACTGCCTGATTCCGTCGGCCACGGAGAAGAGTTTCTTGTCTCGTTTTCTCAAGCGTGTCGGGTTTTCGGTGATCGCAAAGTTGGCGTTGACCGGCGCGAAATGGGGGACAGGGGTGCGGAGTTTTCGCAGAATACCGCCGGCCATCGTTGCGGCGGGAGGAAGGGATATTTCTGTGCCTGCGACGCGCGCCCTTACACTCAGCGCCACGAAAAGACCCGAGAAGAGAGATTCGTTGTATCCTTCGACCCCCGAAAGTTGACCGGCGATGAAGACATCGGGATGATCTTTGAGTGAAAGATCGTTTGCCAGCACCGTCGGGGCATCGAGATAGGTGTTGCGGTGAACCGATCCGTAGCGGATGAATTCGGCGTTTTTGAGCCCCGGCAGGAGTCGGAAGACTTCACGCTGGGCATGATGGCGCATACGGGTCTGGCATCCGACGAGGTTGAAAGCGCTCTTTTCGGCGTTTTCGGCGCGCAGTTGCACGACGGCGTAGGGACGCTTTCCTTCGATTTCGAAGCCGACTGGTCGGAAGGGGCCGAAGGAGAGGGTGTCGCGGCCCCGCT
>CALITV010000226.1 GCA_938048925.1 uncultured bacterium
GCGTTCCCCTTTTCCCCGTACTGCGCATAGTAGTCTCCTATTCGCTGATACATCGCGTCGTCTATCCATACCACGCCGTTCACCTCGCGATTGTGGAGATAAGCGACGATCTCACCCATCGTCACAATGGCGAACGCCGGCATGCGGTAGCGTTCACGGATCTCGGCGAGCGCTGCCTTTGTTCCCGTGCCCCGCTCCTGCCGGTCAACCGACACGACAAGACCGGCAAGCGTCACCGGGGCAGTCTTCATGAGAAGCGGCACCGTCTCGGCGACCGAGGTTCCGGCGGTAACCACATCCTCGACGATGAGAACGCGGTCCCCGCCACGCAACTGATGACCAATGAGGAGGCCCCCTTCGCCGTGATCCTTCGCCTCCTTGCGGTTGAAGCAAAACGCGACATCGCGGCGATGGTCGGCGTAAAGCGCCATCGCCGTCGCCGTAACGAGCGGTATCCCTTTATACGCCGGGCCGAACAGGACATCCACCGCGTCACCGAGGTGTTCCGCGATAGCGGCGGCATAGAAGGAGCCGAGCCGCGTCATCTGGAAACCGGTGCGATACGCCCCGGTGTTGATGAAAAAGGGCGTCTTGCGGCCGCTCTTGGTGACGAAATCGCCGAAAAGGATGACCCCCGACTCAACCATGAACCGAATGAAATCCTCTTTGTAAGACGACATGCCTGCTCCTCCTGCAGAGCGGTCGTTCAGTGTTGCTCCCTTATACCGTTTCTCGTCGTGATGTGAAATTTATTTTTTCGCTTCGGATTTGTTTTTCACAAGCGTTTAGTTTGACTGGAATTTTTTTGCTGATACACTCCTTTCCGGCAGGCGTTCCGTAACCGGAACAGTGTGTTGATGACCGACTCTCTCGAGGTACGACGATGAGAAGCCCGCTTGCGTTCATCCTGTTTTTCGTTGCGTTCTACTCGGTGTTCACGCTCCTTCATTGGTTCTTCTGGCGCGGTCTCGTCTCGTCGTTCAGGCTTCCGCAACGGGCACGGTGGATGCCCCTCGTTTTTTTCGCGGTTATGTACCTCTTCCCCATTGCGAATCATCTCAGCACCGCTTTCGCCGCCACATTGCCGGTGCGCGGCCTCGCGTGGATCGGGTACCTCTGGTTCGCCTTTCTTTTCTATTACCTGTTCGTCGGCGGTTTGTTCACCGCTGGCGCGATCGCGGCGGAGCACCTTCTTCGGGAAACCGCGCCTCGAAGGCCGCTCTTTATTGCCGCCGTTCTTCTCTGCCTCGCGGTCATCGTGTACGGGTTCTTCGAGGCGTCGCACCTTCGCGTCCGCCGTGTCACGGTGACCTCTCCCGATCTGCCCGAGTTTGTCTCGACCCTCAGGATCGTGCAGGTGTCCGACACCCACTTCACCCATCTTAACGGTTTGCGGTTCGCCCAAAAACTGACCGACCTCGTGAAGGAGGAACAACCCGATCTGATCGTGCATACCGGTGATTTTCTCGACCGCGGATTTGTTGACGACGAACAGATCGCGGCATTGTGGCGCGAGATACCGGCACCGCTCGGCAAGTATGCGGTGACGGGCAACCACGAGTTCTACAACGACATATCTTACACAAGCGCCGAACTGGAAAAGGCGGGGTTTGTCCTCCTTCGCAATCGTGCCGAGGAGCGCGCCGGCACCATCGTCATCGCAGGAGTAGATGACCCGATCGCATTCCGCTTCGGCGAGCCGGATCCCAATCCGACCGCAGTGCTTTCGGTTATCCCCCGCGAGAAGTTTGTCCTCTTTCTCCGCCACCAGCCGGAACGCGACGATTCGGTCAAGGGGCTTTTCGACCTCCAACTCTCGGGGCATACCCACAGTGGGCAGATGTGGCCGTTCTCTCTCTTCGTTTCCCTCATCTACCCGATGCGGAGCGGCGTTTACCGCCAAGACGACGGATCCACGATCATCGTATCGAGCGGCGCCGGCACCTGGGGCCCGCCAATCCGCGTACTCGCGCCGCCCGAGATCGTGGTCATCGAGGTAATCCGTCGAATACGGTAGAATCTTTTCATAACAGAGCGAGCGGCCAGTGACGAAGTTCGCGATCGAGCGCCCGTGCATCGCCGCCGACGAGGCGGTCGAGCAGGCGCCAGAAACGGACACCGTGACTACGATGACGAAGGTGGGCGATTTCGTGGAGGAGCACGTAATCACGCAGGTGTTTCGGAAGTCGCGCCGTCTTCCAGTTGATGTTGATCCGGCCGTTCGGCGAGCAGGAACCCCACATCGTCCGCTGCCGCCGTATCGCCACGCCGTTCGGCGCAAGACGGCTTTTGGTAGCGAGTTCTGCAAGACGCTCGACGAGCATCTCCGCCGCCGCCTCGAACGACAGAGAAGGCGAATCGTAAGGCAGCACGGGCGGCGGCGCCGTTCGGCGCCGGTCTCTTTCGCGAAGTATCCACGAACGGCGCTCCAGCACGAATGCCGACGCTTCCTCGAACAGAGATGCGTGAGGCACCGTAACGACGACCTCTCCTTCCTCGTCGAGACGCAGGATGATGCGGCGGGCGCGTCGGTTCACCCGTAGGGTTACCGCCCCGATGTCATGAACGATGACGATGCGTTCGATATCTTCCTCGAAAGGCAAATAATTTGACATTTGACCGCGCTCACGATTAGATAGATAGCATGTTTTACTTCGGTAATCAAATTACAACTTCCCCTCTTTGAGGAGGTTCCTATGCGAAACCTCGCGATACTGCCGATGGTTGTCCTAACGGGGACGGCGGCGCTTTACGGCGCGCTGGAGGCGCCGGGAAGCGTCGAAGAGGTCCCGGTTCCGACCTTCATCGACCTCGAAAAGGCCGATTTCTCTCAAGCGCCGGACGAGCACGAGGTGGTTCCGGGCGACACGCTCTGGGACCTTTCCGAGAAGTACCTGAAGAGCCCATGGTACTGGCCGAAGGTGTGGTCGCTCAACCCCCAGATCAAGAACCCTCACCTCATCTACCCCGGAGACAAGGTCTATTTCAAGGGGACCGGCGAGATCATGATGCCCTCCACCGCTGAAGGGGCGCTGACCGTGGGCGAGGGAAGCGAGACCTCGGAGGACCTCGAAACCGACGAGACGGCGCGCACCGGCAAGACGCTCGACGACAAACCGGACAACTACAAAAACTATGTCAAGATCAGCGGGAAATACCGCATAGATCGTTTCCGGCAGATAGAGGATACCTTGCTCGATGTCCCCCACCGCACCTACATCTCCGACGAAACGCTCAAGACGGCGGGCGAGATCGTCGCGGCGTTCGAGCAAAAGGAACTTCTCTCCACGGACGACCCCTGTTATGTCCAACTGAAGAACAAGAAGAACTTCGCCATAGGAGACCTGTTGGAGTTCTTCCGCATCGTGGAGCCGCTCAAGCACCCGAGGACCAACGAGGTGGTCGGGAACAAAGTGGAAATCACCGGTAAGGGTAAGATAATAGACATCAACGATGCCGGCATTGCTACCGTGCGCATCGTCAAGGCATTCACCGCGGTCGAGCGGGGTGACAAGACGCGCCGTTTTCCGGAACGCAAAGAGACGGTGCGCCTCTCACCGACCGATCGGAAACTTCAGGCAACCGTAGTAGCCGGCTATGACCCGGTCGTTTACAACGGAGAGAACTATCTCGTGTACCTCGACAAAGGCGAAAAGGAAGGCGTGCGTGAGGGGAATATGTTTACCGTGATGCGACGGCAGGATGGACTCAATACCCTCGATGAGGAGAATCTCGCAAAACTGCCCCTTGAACCGGTGGGAGAGATCGTCGTCATCAGCGTCGAGGCGCACACCTCCGTCGGCATCATCACCAAGAGCCTCGTCGGCATAGAACGCGGTGACATCGCGACGGCCACGCGCTTTGACTAACCGCATCTTCTTCTCTTTTCTGATAGGACTCCTACTCGTCGCCGGAGCCGGGTACTTCCTTCTCAACGAACTTTTCCTGTCGGCATACCGCGCTCCGGGCCGCGTTCCCGCAACGACATACGCGATCGAGATGGCGCAACATCTCGAAACATTGCAAGATCTTTTCTCGACCGGCGAAGGGGGGGAACGGGAGACGGCGAGACGACTCAGGGAACGGTATCAGACGCGCGCCGCGGCGTTCGTGCCATTGCTCGACCCCTTGTCGAACAGCAGAATCTCCGGCTACCACGACAGACTCTGGCCGCTCATAGATCGGTGGGAGGGAGGAGAAGCACTTACCGAAACGGAGCGGGCGCAGGTGCGCGGCGATCTCGCGGCGCTCCGGAAGATCATCATCCTTGTCGGTCAACGACTCGAACGGGAGACCATCGAAGAACGCCGTGCCACCGCTCTCTTCCGTGCACGATCCGCCGCAGCCCTTTTTGGTGTGCTCCTCCTTGCCGCACTCGCCCTCCTCGTCATCCAAAGACAACGCACGAAAATGGACATAGACAACATCGTCTCTCCCGGACATGCCGGAGTGGACACTGGGGCCGGATCGACAAAACAGGAAGAGACGGCGCGGGAACTCGCTCGGGAACAAGTGCTCGTCAAGCGGTACCGCGAAATGCTCGATTCTCTGCCGGCGGCGGTCGCAGCCGCCGATGCGGTGTCGGGACAGGTGCTTTTCGCGAACGCCGCGTTCCGTTCATGGTTCGGGGTCGCCGACGATCTCATCGGCGAACCGGTATCCGTTGTCGCCGCACGGACCGGTGTCGCCTTCGCCGAGCAGGGCAAGATAACCTTCGGCGGCAAGACCTACTGGCGTGACACGGTGCGGGTCGGCGAAACCGAGGTCTATCTTCTCCGCGACATCAGCGAACAAGAGCGCCTCGCCACTCGACTCGTCAACTCGGAGCGGCTCATCTCGATCGGCGAGATGGCCTCGAAGGTAACGCATGAGATACGCAACCCGCTCTCGACGGTCAAAATGAACGCCGAATACATCGCCGACCACGCGGGAACGCTGACGCCCGAAGAACTTGCCGCCGCCATTGGTCGAATCGTGCGCGAGGTGGCGCGGCTCGAGGAGATAACCGACCACTACATGGGCATGGTCAGATACCGCGCCGAGGAAGAGGCGACCTCGTGCACCGAACTCCCGGCCGCCCTCGAAGACATAGTCAAATTCTACGCTGGTGAGTTCTCCCGTCGTGCGATCGTCCTCGAGATCGGTCCGTTACCGAAGGCCGACATCCCTCTTTCGCTCAACTCGTTTCGCGAGGTAATGCTCAATCTGCTCAAAAACGCATGGGAAGAACTGGAAACGGGCGGAACGGTGAGAATCAGGGGAGAGACGGATCCCCAAACGGTCCGTATCTTCGTCGAAGACAGTGGTCGCGGAGTGTCCCCCGTCGAGCGGGGAAAGATATTCCGCAACTTCTACACGACCAAACCGGGGGGCACCGGCATCGGTCTTTCCCACTCGCTCAAACTCGTCACCGAAATAGGAGGGACCATAACCGTGGACGACTCGCCGATCGGCGGCGCTCGATTTACCGTAACAGTGCCGCGAAGCGACGGTTCATCTCACGGATAGATATTGATCTGATTCGCCAGCCACTGTTCGTCGAAGAGCACTTCGAGCGTGAAATCGAACCGCTCCATGTCACTGTAGACGAAGACATGGGCGAACGGCTTGCCGAACCCGATATCCGATGCTTTCAGCGTTCGATCCGGCTTCCCGGCGGATGCCTCGACCTGTTCCCGCGTCATACCCATGCCGAGGTTGAACACCTTTTCCGCGTAGTTGACGAGGAAACGTATCTCGACGACGAGCCCGTTGCGTACGAAGAACAGGATATCGCGATCGGCGTAATCGAAGACCACATAATCGTCGGCGGGACTCTGTCCGCGCTGGGGATATACCGTCATCGTTCCGTATCCCATGTACTTGAGCACATAGTTCACCCGTTTTCCGAGATACTCTCCCCAGTTGAATATGATGCCCGACGATCCCATGATCTCGTCGTTTTTCGGCGTCATCGTTCACTCCCTTGGTGATTATCGCCCAAGATAACGACCGACTCTATCACAGAAAGAGCAGTAACACAAGATAACTATCATCTCGCTCCGGCGCCAGAGTTGGTATTCCGGTCGGACGAAAGAAGGACCAGCGACTTCTTCTTGAGGAACATGTTGTTGAGAACGCTTTCGGGAAAGGTGCGCAGAGCGCGGTTGTAGGCAAGCGCTGCCGCATGGTAGCGGTCGCGCGACGCCGCCGTCGTTTCGCGGGCTTCTTCGAAACGCCGTATCGTGCCGGAAAGAATGGCGTCTTCTCCCATCTCGCGATACTCGTACGTCCTTTTCGCGAGCGATCGGTGTTGTACCTCGAGGACGCGGTGCCACCGATCAAGCGTCTGTACCGTGCGGCTGTCATGTGGGTTCGCTTGCCGGCATCCCTGTTCCATCTCCCGGGCGGCCTGTTCGATCGTCGCTGCGACGAGGTGTTCCGCAGGCGCGATGACCCGAAGCCGTTCCACGACGGCACGGGCCGCCGTCGCTTCGTCTCGATACGAAGAAAGAAGGTCGTTCCACGCCTGCGTCGCCGTTTCCTCCTCCGCCGCTATCCGGGAAGCGGAACAAGAGGAAAACAACAGCAGAGAAACTGCGAAAAGATACAACACCTTCCGTTTCATCGCCATCTTCTCCGCAGGTGCGATCGGTTTATCGAGATTCGCCCGACAAGGCACTCAGCGCTTTTTTCTTGAACTCTGAAACAAAATCAACAACATCGGCCACAGGCACATCCTTTTTCTCGCCGCTCTTCCGTATCTTCACCTCGGCGACCCCCTTCTCGAGCGACTTGCCGCCGATGATGACCTGCACCGGATACCCGATGAGGTCGGCGTCGTTGAACTTGAACCCCGCCCGTTCGTCGCGGTCGTCAAGGACCGTTTCCACTCCTGCCGCCTGAAGAGAGACATAAATCTGTTCCCCCGCCTCGACAACCTCCTTTTTGTTCATTTGCAGCGGCAGGACGATCGCCTCATAAGGCGCTATCGCCATTGGCCAGATGATGCCGTGTTCGTCATGGTTCTGCTCGATCGCCGCCGACATCGTCCGGCCGACGCCGATGCCATAACAACCCATGACCGCCGGTCGTTCCTTTCCGTCGGCATCTATGAACCGGCAGTTCATCTTCTCGCTGTATTTGGTGCCGAGGAAGAATATCTGCCCGACCTCGATACCGCGGTATTCTTCGAGCACCCCGTCGCACTTCGGGCAGGGTTCGCCTTTTCGTGTCTTGATAAAATCGCCGACGACATCGGGGATAAAATCGCGCTCCGCATTGAGGTTGATCACATGGTAGTCGGTGACGCAGGCACCGGTCGCCGCGTTGGTCATCCCCATCACGCCACGATCGGCCACCATCTTTATCTTCCGTTTCAGTCCCACCGGCCCCGCGAAGCCGACCTTCGCGCCGGTTACTTCCTCAACAAGCGTGTCAGGAGCGAGTTCTACCTTGTCGGCGCGGAGGTGTGCCTGTATCTTCGCCTCGTTGACCTCGCGGTCGCCCGGCACCATCACGAGCACCGGTTCCCCATCAACGAGATAAACCAGCGATTTGATGAAATGTTCGAGCGGCAGACCGAGAAACGCAGCGACCTCTTCGACCGACTTCTTGTCGGGGGTGTGCACCGTGGCAAGCGGCTGCCATTGTGCCGGGTCGCTCTTCGCCGTGGTCACCTTCGTCCGCGCCTTCTCCTCGTTGGCGGCGTAGTCGCATTGTGAACACGACAGTATCGTGTCCTCACCCGAATCGGCGAGCACTTGGAATTCGTGGCTCTGGTCGCCGCCGATGGCCCCCGTCGCCGCGTCAACCGCCTTGAA
>CALITV010000227.1 GCA_938048925.1 uncultured bacterium
CATGGTCTTGCAAAAAGAAGACGCGCCGGAGCGCCTGCCCGCCCCTCCCGGGTACCCGATCTATATTCTCGACCGGGCTCCCGAATCGTTCGACATCACCCCGCCGCCGTTACTTCCAACGGTAATCGTTCTCGATTCGAAAGGGAACCTACGATCGTTCCTTGCCGGTTTGTATCCCGTTCTCGTGTACTACAGCGCGATAATCGACGCCGTTACGGAATAGCGCGATTCACACCCGCCGTTCGCGGAACCGCTCGATGATTCTGACCTCGTCGGGAGAAAGGCGGAACAGTTGATAGATGTAGCGATCCACGGTGCGCCGATGCTGCTCCGCCGCCTTGAGATCGGGACGCGGCCCGGCGAGGGCCGACCGGAGCGCCGTGACCGCCTCGACGATATAACGTTGCGCCGACTTTTTGGGAGGTATGAAAGGTATGCCGGCGAAGTTCTTCTTGAGGAACTTGTTGTGATGCGTGAACTTGAGCAGATAGTAGAATTGGGCGAGCGACGAATTGAAGAACGCCTCGGCGAACTCGAGTGTGAGTTCAGGGTCCCTCGGCACAATCGCCGCGACATCGCTGAGGAAGTAGAGCCCGCCGCGGTCAATGCACATGACGGGGCGCACTGAAAGATAGCGGGCGATGAGTTTCGACTGTTCGAACCGGGCGGGAGGAGGCATTTGAAAGAAGAATTCCTTTTCGGGCAGAATCCACGCCGAGTTTGCCGGCTCGGTGAACGGACGAATGTCTTTTCCGCGGACAAAAGGCTGGTACCGCGCGTGGCGCCGCAGTTTCTCGACCGGAGGGCGCACCCCGTGCGCCGGGAACATGCCTATGAAAAAATCGAACCTCTCGCCGCAGGTCGTTTCCCCGGCCTCTTCTATCTTCTGCAAAAGGGTTATTTCGTCGTAGGCAAGGTTATCATTGAAGGTGAGCAGGTTGTTGAAGGCGATGAAATCGTTGGGAACCGACAGCAGCGAACCGCTCACTGCGTCGGTGATGGTGATGGGACGCTCCGGCTCGACGGGACGACGCCTGCCGAAGTGAAGCACCAATTTATGGGCATCCTTGGTGATCTCCCGCAGGGAGAAGAGTCGGTAGAGGAATTGCTTCTCCTTTTTGGTAGCGGGAGAAACGAGAAAATTCCTCTTGAGGTGAAGGAGATATTCCCCTTCGTCTTGTAAGAGAAGTACGATATTCTTGAAGAATCCCTCTTGCGGGAGCGGCGTCGTTATCGCTTCGTCGAGGATGAGGTGAAATCGGTAGGGGCGTATGCTCGTTTTCTCTTCGGAAAGGATCTCGAAGATGGTCGCCTGCACCGATATCTCGACGGGGCGCTCCTTCGAGAGCGGGTAGGCGTACACTTCGGGAAAAGGGGAGAGGATCGCTTGTTCGTCGAGATACGAAAAGTGGAGAGCGTGCCCTTTTTCGAGGTGATAGGGCAGGTAGAGCGCCTCGGACAGGAACAGAATGTCGTGGCGCATCGCCGAGATGTGCGGCGTCGCCTCCATCGGTGCCGGATGCGGCAACGAAAGGAGATAACTGATAGACCACGAAGAAACGAACGGTCGCCTGAGGCGATCGCCGAACCGTTCGTTTATCCTCAGAAAATCGTCGGGAGACAGACCCGCGACGAGCGTCGGAGAGAACCGTCTCCCCGACACGGTGAAAAAGAAGCGGTTAAGGAGAAAAGTGCGGGGATGCGCAGAGATCCCCTCTTCACGGCAGAAGCGAGCGATATCGTTGTAAAGTCTGACGAGTTTCTTGCGCTTATCCATGGAAAAAGCACCGCTTGTTACTTCGATAACTCTATGATGAGTTTCAGGAAAAGGCAAAAAAACTCAACCTAAAAAAACGGGGCCGGAAATCCGGCCCCAAAAAAGACAAAGAGAAATAAAGATCAGTTGTCGGGAAGGAGATCGTCTGTGCCTTCCGTCTCGTCAGGGGTAACCGTATCCTCGTCGGTCACCGTCTCGTCAGGGGTAACCGTATCCTCGTCGGGCTTCGGACCGAGACCGAACTCCGCCTTCATCTCGTCGCAATCCATGATAGTCTCGTCCTGCGCGAAGCAACGACATACATCGGCACGATAGTTGGCATCACTCGGCTCGAGTCCTTCGTTAAGAACCGCAAGAATCTCCGCCGGATCATCAATGAGTTTCGCGTAATCCATCGCCTTCATCGTCTCGCCGACAGCCCACTCGGTGTTACCGTCAACACAGACGAACATGGCGCCTTCGAACGCCGTCTCTTCCGCATTGATCGCCGAAATGCCGCGGATACACTCCATGCGGGTATACTGCGCGTTACCGGCGAGTTCGATCCACACCTCGAACACCGCCACCTGATAGGTACCTTCAACGGTGACGCCAGTGTAACCCTCGAGTTCGGCCTGCTGTTTCCAGTTCATCAGATCGTCCACTACGAAGAAGATCTGCCCAGCCCACAGGGACGCCAGTTTGTTGGTTACCGGCCACTTGAGGTTGCCCACGCCGATACCGATGACCGCCGGAATGGTTTCGCCGGTTGTCGTCTGCACCGAGTCGAGCAGATACATGCCGTACGAACTGGCAAGGTTGTAGTTGGTGCCGCCGATGAGTGAGTTCATCTTGGCAAGGAAGGCCATGTCGGGGTCTTGATTGTTCACATCGTTGATGAGGCCCGACATCTTCATCGTGAAGTAGGAGGTCCATTCGGCCGGTTTCGCATCGAAGAAGGTGTCTTCGAGTTTACACGGCGTCGGACCTGAATCTTCGTCGGGTCCCACTTCGCTTTCCGGTTCATCGGCATCGACGATGGTGGTGTCGTCAACGACGACAATGTCATCAACGACCACATCGCCGTCGGTCGGGGTCACATCGTCGGTTTCTTTTTTGTCGCCATCGTCACACGCGACGAACGCCAGCACGAACACAAACGAGAAAACAAGCCAGAAAAGTTTCTTCATCTCTCATCCTCCTGAGATATCGGTTGGTAAAAATGCTCCCGCATTTAGCCAAAAGAGGATTGTAGCGGGTAAAAAAGCCTTGTCAAGTTTCGGTTAGCAGTTTTTTCCCGCGGGGCGACATTTCAACGCTTTTTTGGGAAAAAACAACAACGCGTTGCGCAGAAGAAGCGGGAGGGTCCATTGTCGGTAGAGAAAAGAGAGGAGCGGATAGACTTTCCGGATTCCGAGGCCTTCTCCAGCCTTTTTTTCGATACAAGTAAAAACCGGATGAATGGCGAAGTCGGCGGCGGCAACAACCGGATGTTCGAAGAAGGTATAGATAAGAAAAAACATGAGATCGCACCACCGCTCGAGTCGAAGGACGCGGCAGGTCTCTCGAAAAGCCGCAATATCACCGAACGAAGCGAGCATAACGCTGAACTCGGCAAGGTGGCGCGGCTCGATGCGGCGATAGTGAAGAAGATCACCGACATGGTGAACCAAAAAAACAAGAAGAGCATGCTCGAAACGGGGAATTCTGACCGGCGTTCCCGCGATGAGCGTCGTTTCTGCTCCGGCGAAGAGCGACCCGAAATCGGCAAGCGGTACGAGCAGGAGGTCGCGCTTCACTTCAACGGTGATCTGGTGGGTCACGAAGACAATGTCGGCGGCAAGGAAGGAGCGAGCCTCCAGCCAACGCTCCATAACCGGATGCCAGCCGGGCGTCTGGCGCACGATGGCGGGAACTTTACGGAAATCAGCCCGTGGGACGAGGATGTCAATGTCCACCATCGGGCGAATGCCCGGCACATCACGGTAGAGTGTTTGGAGCAGGTGCACCCCCTTTATCGGCAGTGCGGTTGTCACGCCGCCTTCCTGCAATCGTCGGATGACTTCTCGGCAAACCTTTTCTTTGACGATGTTCTGAGCGAGATGATGCCGATAGCGCATCGCGAGCGGCTGCGGGAGGCGATCCGGGTCACCGTCCGCCTCCCGCAGCGCAGAGATCATACGGAGATAATCGTCATTGCCCGTTTCGGCGAACGGCGACCGAGGCGTGAGGTCGGGGATCGCGGCAGGCAGCGGTATCATTGCCGGCTTTCCTCACAACCCCGAGACGATCTTCCAGCCGGAGACCTCCTTGCGGAGTACCATTTGGTTGACATCGCTCTCCTTGAGCCATTTCTCTCCGGAGGGATTGAGAGAAGAGGCCTCCGCCGGCGGCACACGACGGTCGGTCTTGAGACGCACTTCGTAGTAATAGAGGATTTTTGCGGTCTGTCCGTCATCGGCGAGAAGCATGTCCTTTACGATAAAGACGAGGTTGACCGCCTTGATGTCGTGGTAGGTTCTGGAGCGGACGAACTGGGTAACGGCGTGGTAGTCAACATCGTCGCTGGCATCATCGGTGCCGTTGTGATCGAGATAGTGTTCCGAGATAAGCGAGATGATTTTGTCGGCATCCTGCGTCTTGAGCGCCTCGACATATTTGAAGAAGACCTCGAGCACCGCACGATTTTCGGGCGTGTCGGGGATATCGGTCCCCGGGATCGGCGTCGTAGCGCACGAGACGAGAAAAACGAACAAGCCGAGCGGAAAAACGATAGCGGTCTTCATGGGTTATCCTCCGTTTCTTTGGTATGTTCCTTGGCGGTTTCCTCTTTCGGGACGGCTTTATTTTCCGCCGCCTCTTTCGTGATCGTCGTTTCTTGTGCCGTCTCTTTCGGCGGTTCTTTATCGGGTTCCTCCGTTCTCGTCCTTTCCTCGGTCGCCACTTTTTCCTTCGGGGGTTCCTTCACCGGAGGTGTTTCGGTTCCCGAAGACCTGTCGGGACGCTCTTCCTTTTTCCGGTCACGCTCTTTTCTTTTCGCCGCGCCGCTCTCTTTTTCTTTAGCTCCGGCACGGGAGGAACGGACCGAGGCGGTGTCGCGGCGGACGGCGGGGTTTTGTACCGTTCCTGTCACCTTGACGGCATAGTTTCCGTCGGGTCCTTTGAAACGGGCGAGCGCCAATGCGAGAAGCGGTAGTTCCTGCAGAGCGCCGCTCCGTTTCTCCTCTATCTGAGCCGAAATCTCGATTCGCGAGTTCTTGTAACTCTGGGCATTGAGTGTCACCTTTCCGGTTGCTTCGAGCAGAAAATCTCCGTCGGCGCTCAACTCTTCCACATCGAATCTGTTCTCCTTCGTCTCACCACGGATTACTACCGTACCGAGATTCAGCGGCTTGTCGAGCGTGATCCCGTAGATGACGCCGTCCAGTTTCACCTCTTCGGCGCGCAGGTCGGCCGTTGCCGCTGTCTTTTTCTGTTCTTCGCAGAATTCCGCCTCGCCGTTCAGCCTCCCCTCGATTTTCATCTTTGGCCAGAGGAGACGGAGCACCGACAGCGGCGTATCGTTTCCCACGAGAGCAACGCAGAAATCATCTCCCGGCTCGTATCGAAGTTTCAACGAACCCCCCGAGCCCCCGATGTCTTTGAGCGTCACCGTCACCGCCGGCGACCCGCGCAAAAGAGACAGAAAACGGGGCGACACGGTAAGCGAACCGATCGTGAGAAGGTCTTTTCCTTCCTCATCACCGACGGTGACACCCTCGAGGATGACCGCACCGAACGGCGAGTAGTCAACATCCTCGACGGCAAGCGACAATCCTTTCGACGAAGCCATCTGGCGCGCTTTGCCGATCACCAGTTCATCAGGGACGAACAAAACCAGCGCGAGATAGAGCCCCAGCATCGAGGCGGCGCCGACGAACAACGCGCCGCGGATAAACACAGCGAGACGCCCCTCGGCGAGGAGACCGGCGGCGATCGAAGCGGCGAACGCCCCGCCGCGACGGAGAATGTGCGCTGTTTTCTCTCTCATTTTTCG
Source organism: uncultured bacterium (assembly GCA_938048925.1). Classification (GTDB taxonomy): domain Bacteria; phylum UBP6; class UBA1177; order UBA1177; family JAKLFG01; genus CALITV01. The sequence goes on from CALITV010000227.1 coordinate 5,793, forward strand.
GCGCCCTCCTTGAGTGTGGCGACGACCAGCGTGACCTCGTAATTCTTGCCGTCGAAGCGTTTCTTGATCGCAAGAGAATCAATGAACACGAGGCGCGCCTTGTTCTCGAGGGCATAGAGAAAACTCATCAGCGTCGGCATGTCTATCGAACGGATGCCGACCTCGACCATTTCCTTGAGGAACTCTCCCTTCCTTTCCGCCTTGAGTTCTTTTATCGTCGCTATCTCCACGCCGAAAGCCTCGCGGACGCCGTTCAGGTAACTGTTGAGATTGGTCTGGTTCGTCTGCACGGCGAGAGAGAATTGGCTCTCCCGCTCACGGGCGCGGCGAAAATGCTCCCGGTATCCTTCTATCTTCACGAGGAGGGCGTTTCGTTCCCGAAGATCGGTGCGCCGCGTTTCCACGGCCTCGTTGAAAAGGAGATAGATCCCCGCGACGATGAACAGCGCGACAAGGCCGCCGAAGGCGGCGAGGATACTCTTTTCCCGTGACGAAAGACCTTCGAGATATGCCGTGATGCGTTCTTTCATGGTTCTTCCTCCCACGGAACGGTTTCCTTGGGCCGATCGCCGGCAGAGGGGTGTCCAAAGGAGGACGGCGGCTTCATGACAGGAGCGGCCGGCTGATTTTGCGGCACGCCGACGGATGGTTCTTCTTCCAACGGTTCTTTGATGGATTCCTTTTTTTCCTTTTCCTTCTTCTCTTTCCGCGCTTGCTCCCGTATGCTCCTTTTCTGGAACAAGAAACTGACACCGAAGGAGCTCTTTCCGCCACGTGTCGTGATCTGCCCTTTGTTGAGATCGCTCACATATTCTATCTTCTCGAGATTTTCTATCATCGTGTTGATGTGCTCGAGCGAATCGGCCTCGCCCGAGAGCCGCACTTTGCCGTCCTTGACCGAGAAATCTCGCACCTCGATGGAACTTCCCTCGAATGCGGCCGCTGGAAAGGTTTGCTCCATGACGAACACCGCCGAATAGGGATACAGTTTCTTTTCTCCTTTCACATCTCCCTTTCCCTCGACAGTCTTGACCATCGTCGAGAACGCCTGCCGGAGCGACGGATATTCCTTGCCCAGAATCTCCTTCGTGACGGCTCTTCCCTTCTCGTCGAGATCGTCAATCGCCCGATCGAGCCGCCAGAGACGCACCTCGAACGCGGCGATCATGAGAAAAAGACCGACAACGAAAAGAGCAGCGATCGCGAGGAGCCGGCGACGCAGAAAGACGGCGCCGCCGCGGTAGATAAAGGGACCGCGGGCGAGGTTCGGCTTCTCTTGCGCCTCGGCGCGTTCGGCGACGATATCGAGACACGCTTCCGGCGAGACGACGACGGCGCCCGGGAAAACCGTCGCAAAGACCTTTTCCGCGTTGCCCGGTAGGCGATCGGCGACAAAGAGTGTCGTCGGCTCGTCACGCCGCAGGTAGGGGGAGAACTCGGCGAGAAGCGAGCGGAAGAAGCGTTCGGCCGCCTTGCGAAGGAGCAGTTCGTCTTCCGAAAGGGCCGGCGGATCGGAAAGATCGCGCGACGCGGCGAGTATCTGAAGCGTTTCGTCATCGCTCCGGCCGTGGCCGAGCGCTTCGCGCATCTGAGCAACGAGCCGCGCGATGCCGCCGGCTTTTATCACCTGCCCGGAGGCATCGGCGAAGGTCACGGTATCGTCATCGAGGAACAGTGTTTGACCTTCCTCCGAAGCAAGCGCGGCTTCGGGGACGATCGCCCTCACCCGCCCCGCGAGAAAGGCGCCGGGTCGGTCGAGAATGTTCCGTAGCCGTTCGATGGTCATGAGGTACACCGGCATCTTCCCGTCGGGAAGGACGGCCCCTGTGTCGAATACCACCTCGTCGGCCTTGAACGGTGTGACCGTTTCTATATCCTGACGGATGATCTTTTCGAGGTCGCTCCGGCGTACCGGCGGATACTCTCCGGTGAAGCGGAGCGTCTCGGCGGCCGGCACCACGAGGTCGAGATGTTCGCAGGCCGCGAACTCGCCAGCCGCTTCGTCGAACGAAACGACCGTGAAACGGCGCGCCACGGCGCGGTTGTACTCTTTTGTGTAACTACACGCGATCACGCGATCTTTCTGGATTCTGCACACAGCATACCGCATGGGGCTTCTTTCATCCCTCCCGATAGAAGTAGATGTTGAAGTTCTTATCGCTCACCAATTCTATGAAGGCCTCTACGCCGTCTTTCTCGCCGCGCACCCGAATACGGTAGAAACTGCCGTCAACCGAGAGTTGGCCTGCCGCCGCCGGCTCCAGTTCCACCCCTTCGTCACGCAAGACGACGAGGAAATCGTCCACCTTCGAGAACCCCTCTTTTGCCCGCTGGGCGAGCACCTTGCCGAGCATCTCCCGCATGAGGTCCTCGTTATAGAATATGCCGAGCGTCTTGTCCTTCGCATAACTGCGGATGACCGCTTCGATGACGACCGGAGGCGCCTTGTTGAGGTTGATGCGGCCGCTCGAATAGATCGTCACATAGGGCGCGAGGAGACGGAAGACAACATCGGTCACCCCGTACACCATCCGCAGTTCGTCAATGGTGTCGAATCGGGCGTTTTTGACCTTGAATTTCGGCGTAAAGTCGTCGTAGAGCGACCGTTCGTCGCCTCCGATGAGGTACCGCTCGTCATCGCCGTCAACCCAGTCGGCGATGTTTGCAATGAGTTCCTCGCGTGTCACGAACTCGGGACGGCTCGTGTTCTCGAGGAAGAGAAAGTCGTACACCTGCGGCTCGACGACCCCCCAGAGCATTCGGGCAATACCCTGTTTGGCGGCACTGTCGAGCAGATTAAGATTTATCTTGGTGTCCTCGTTTTCGAACTCGAGCGCGAAGTCGCCGGGGAAATCGAAGAGCGGATCTCCCTCGTCGAGCGGAGGCGTCACCGTGTTTTCTCCTTTCTCGCCGCCCCGCTCCCCCGTAGCCGCTGAAGCGCCCTCCGCGACGACCGCACCGACATCCACGAACGGTCCCGCCGTGAGGCCGCGCAAAAGCCGCGTGTCGAACGGGACGATATCCCATATCTCGAAGCGTTGGATACCGAGATTCTTGAGAAAACTCGACTGGAGCAGGTTCTCCACCTGTTTTTGGAGATCGAAGACGACCGCGGCGAAGGCAAGCCCCGAGCGGGCGAGCGCCTGTGCTTCGGCCTTCCGCTTATAGTTCATCGCAAGTTCGAACTCGGTGCGCGCCTCGTAGTTCATGTCGGTCACCACCGGAAGCATGACGGCGACCATGACGACGACGAGCAGGAGCGCCACCCCGCGCGGCCGGCGCAACTCTTTTGACAGTATGGCGCGTATCTTTCCCATCGTCATCCCTAGAAGGTGAACGGTTTCTGCATCTTGATATCCACGATCGTTTCGATGCGCTCTTCGGGCCGGTCGCCGTCGGCGTCACTCACGAGCATCGTTATCTTCACTTTCGGCGGGAGTGTGTCGGCACGGTCGGTCGCCTCGCTGTCCCATACGCGGATCCACTCGCGGTCCTCGGCGTCCCAGTATTCGAATATGACCGCTTTGAATCCGCTCAGTATGGGGAAGACATTGCCTCCTTTCTCCGGCAGTCCGTCCACCCACGAACTTTCACGGCGCATGAGCACCGTCTCGCCGTCCTTCGTATCACCGTAGTATTCAACCTCGGCTTGATCGCATTCCTTGCCCGAGGCACGCATTTTCACATGGTTGAGCGTCGCAAAGGTAAGATGAGAGACCGGCGCATCCTCGAGACCGCGGAAGATAGTGATGTGTGTTTCTTCCGGCGTTCCTCTATTTCTCGTCAGAAAAGCGTTCTGAATATCGCGCCGCATGAGATCGAGTGCAAGAAAGACGCGACGCAAATGTTCGCTCCGCTCCCGGATGCGGCTTCTCCCTTCGAGAAGATTCGAAAACGAAAAATAGACGCTCGTCATCAGGAGCGCGAGAATCGCCGTCGCGGTAAGCACTTCGATGAGGGTAAAGCCGCGCCGACTCATCGGCCGCCTCCGCCCGGCAATTGGAGAAAACCGGGGCCGCCGCCCGGGAGTGGACGCGCGGCGGGATTGGGAGCCCCCGGCGTCCCCTCCGGAGGCGTATTGAACCACCTGCGCTGACCGCCCGGTGCCTGCCTCCCGCCCGGTTTGATCGCGCCACCTCCCTGACGGAATTCCTGCATCCCCTGATCGGCGGGGATGAAGTGGACGAAGGTGACTCGTTCCGATTCGCGTTTCCCTTCGCCCCACCATACCTCTACCGTCAGTTTACGGATCTTCTCTTTGATGAAGTCTTCGATCATAGATTTTGCGCCGGAGAGGAGGTCGGCCGCCTGCCCCTGATCGGTTTCGCCCGCCTCGCCGGTTGAGAGGGACCCGCCGACATCGGGAAGCGGGATGTGGACCCGTTTGATGGTGTAACGCCACTTGAATCCGCGATAGGCCTTCTCTTCGAATTCTCCTTCCTCTTCTTTATCGGCGGTCGGGATGCCGTCTTTCTTTATCATCTCTTCGACATCGTGCATCTTGAGACGCGCCAGTTCGGTGCCGAGATAGAGGGCGGCGACCCGCTCGGTGTAGTAGTAACTATGCGAAACGATGCGCGTAACTGCGATGAGAAGCCCCGCGAGGATCGTTATGGCAGCCATCACCTCGAGGAGCGAGAAGCCGCTGACCACGACCATGAGCGCCATGTTATTTTCCCTCTGCATCGGCATCTTCCTCCATTTCACCGACGAGGCTCTTCACCGTCTCATCGAATCCCCCCCGCTCCACCTTCACGCCGAGATACATGTCGGACGCGATGTGAAGAAGCGGCTCGGTTCCCTGTTCCTTCTCGCCGACGGAGAGATAGAACGGCGAAACCCTTCCCTGTGGAAAAAGGTAGATGTACACGATACGCTCCTTGCGGTTCTTCTCTTCATGTTCCTCGTCGGAGGTGACGATGTCGGGGGTGTGATACGAAAAGAACTGATGCCAGCGGAGCGACGGCGGCAATCGGTGATGTTCCGAAACCGGCGTGAAATCAGGCTTCAGTATCTCTTTGATATTGCGCGGCGGCGGCACGAAATTCTCCCAGTGGTAGAGGTCGTCGCCCATCGCCTCCTCGCTCGCCTGCATCGAAAGGAGTTGAAAGAAGTTTTGCGCCGCGGCGCCGGAGCCGGTCTTGAGCGAGGATCCCGATTTCTCCGCCTCTTCGTATTCGGCAAGCAGCGCGGCGTTCTGGTGCTCGAATGTTTCTTGCTCTTTAGCGGTCATCAGGAAGAACGGCGTGTCGGTCTTTTCGGCCCAGTAATCGCCGCTCCGTAAATCTATCGCGATGCGAAGATAGTGCCCTTCCCGTATTGCCGAAAGGAAGGTTTTCCTCAGGAAAGTGCCGAATCGTCCCATCTCCGCAGAGGCCTCGGATCGGGCAATGTTGGCAACCGCCGGTATCGAAACGCCGAGGACGATCACCAGCGCCGCGAGCACCGCCAGAAGTTCTATCATCGTGAATCCGCGTCGCACAATCATCTCCTCTCTCGGGAACGGACGTCGTCCGTCCTACTCCTCCTCCCAATTGGTGATGTCGTCGCCGCCGCCTTCGCGACCGTCTTTACCGAACGAATAAAGATCGAACCCGTCGGGGTTGTTAGAGCCGGGGGTGATGTACACATACTCGTTACCCCACGGATCCTTGGGCACTTTTTTTTCTTTGAGAATCTTCTCCTTGACGAGCGCATCGAGACTGTCGGGATACTTGCCGAACTCGCTCTTGTAGAGATCGAGCGCATTCGAAATGGTCTTGATGTCCATCGCTGCCTGCTTTCCCTTCGCCTTGTCGAGATAGGTCATGACACCGACCGAAATCGCCCCCATGATCATCGCCATGATGGTGATGACCACCATGATCTCGAGGAGCGAAAAACCCGCCGGGACCGTGCGCGTCTTGAAGAGCGCCCTTACGATGTCGCGTACCATGTGTGCCTCCTTGCTATGGTTCTAACCGACCGCTTCGTTGAGTTTGAGTATCGGCATGACGACCGCAAACACGATGAACCCGACGACGAGCGCGAGGAACACGATCATGATCGGATTGATCATCGCGGTGAGCCGTTGGAGCGCATAGCCGACCTCTTTTTCGTACGAACCGGCGAGCGTCTCGAGCATACTTTCGAGTTCGCCCGATTTCTCGCCGATCGCGATCATCTGTATCACGATAGGGGGAAACTCGCCGCTCCGCTTGAGCGGCACGGCGATGGATTCTCCCTCCTTGATGTTCTCCCGAGTCAGCGCGACCGCCTCCTCGATGATCCGGTTGCCGATGACCTTGCGGACGATGTCGAGGGCGGTCAATATCGGAACGCCGGAGGAGAGGAGCGTCGCCAAGGTTTTCGCGAAACGCGCTATCGCAACCATCCGGTTGATGCGCCCGAAGATCGGCATCGTGATGAGGAAGCGGTTCCAGCGCAGATCGCCGGCGTCGGTCCGCCGCCAAGAGCGAAATCCGGCATAGGCGCCCGCCGCAAGGATGAGGACAAGCCACCACCAGTCATGAACGATGGTGCTGACCCCGATAAGTATCCGCGTCTGGAGCGGAAGCACCATGTTCACATCCTCGAACATCTGCGACAACTTCGGCACCACCACGGTGAACAGGAGGCTTATCACGAGGACCGCGACGACGAGAAGGATGATGGGGTAGGTCATCGCCGAGCGGACGCGGTTATAGAGATCAACCTGCGCCTCGAGAAAATCGGCGAGCCGCTGGAGCACCGCCTCGGTCGCGCCCGATTCCTCGCCCGCCGCGAGCATATTGCAGTAGAGCGGACTGAAGACATCGGGAAAGTCGCGCGCCGCACGGGAAAAACTGTATCCCTCCTGCATCTTCGTCTTGACGAGCAGGAGCACCTCCCGAAGCCGCGGATGCTCCTGTTGCTGAGCAACCGCCGCGATTGCCTCGACGAGCGGTATCTGCGCCCGCTGGAGCGTCGCGAGGAGCCGCGTCATCGCCGCGATCTCGTCGAGCGGCGCCCGGCGGTGACGCAACGCGAGGATTTTCTTGAGCGACGAGAAACGCTCACTCGAGGATTTTTCAGAAAGTTCGACGACGAACCAGCCCTCCGCTTGGAAACGGCCTTTGAGCGCGGCGCGCGAATCGGCCTCGACGACCCCGCGCTTCTCGCGTCCCGAACGATCTATGACCTTGTAGGAGTAAAGCGGCATCAGGCATCCTCCTGCGTCCTGAGCAGGACCTCGTCGGGCGAGGTGATCCCTTTCACCGCTTTCATCGCGCCATCCTCGCGGAGCGTGAGCATCCCGGACGCGGCGGCGATCTTCTTGAGCACCGAGGCGTCCTGCCGGTTCATCACCGCACGACGGGTGTCGTCATCCACGATAAGCAGTTCGAAGATGCCGGTTCGCCCCTGATAGCCGGTATGTGCGCACCGTTCGCATCCGACCGCCTGATAGAAGAGATGATCGCGGTACTCGTTCGGATCGAGTCCCAGTTCCCGGAGAATCGACGGATCGGGATGATACGGCTCGCGACAGTGCGTGCACAACTTCCGAACGAGCCGCTGCGCGAGCACCCCGATAACGGTCGAGGCAATGAGAAACGGCTCCACCTCCATGTCAATGAGGCGCGTGAAGGCGCTCGGCGCGTCATTGGTGTGGAGCGTCGAAAAGACAAGGTGACCGGTGAGCGACGCCTGTATGGCGATGTCGGCCGTCTCGCGGTCGCGTATCTCGCCGACCATGATGATGTCAGGGTCCTGTCGCAGGATATGGCGCAGTCCCGCCGCAAAGGTGAGCCCGATTTTCGGGTTGATATGTATCTGGTTTATTCCTTTGAGATGATATTCGACCGGGTCTTCCTCGGTGATGATCTTCACATCGGGAGAATTTATTTCGGTAAGCGCCGAATAGAGTGTCGTCGTCTTTCCCGAACCGGTAGGCCCGGTGACGAGGAAGATCCCGTGCTTCTTTCGTATCATCTGCCGCATAATCTTGAGGTCGCGCTGATTGAACCCGCAGTTGTCGAGCGACAGTTGCAGCGTCGTCTTGTCGAGGATGCGGAGCACCACCGACTCGCCGTGGACCGACGGAAGGGTCGAGACGCGGAAGTCTATGTCGTTTCCGGCAACGCGGATCTTGATGTTGCCGTCCTGCGGCAGACGCTTCTCGGCGATGTTGAGCCGCGCCATGATCTTGATGCGGGTGATGAGTCCCGCCTGCGCCGCCTTCGGCACCTTCTGCACGACATACAGTTTTCCGTCACGCCGGAAGCGGACGAACATCTCGTCCTCGAACGATTCGAAGTGGATATCAGAGGCCCGCTCTTTGACCGCCTTCGCCACCATCGCATTAACGAAGCGTATGAGTGGCGCCTCGTCATTGGAATCAATGAGATCGGGAAGCGCGCCGCCCTCTTCGTCGGCCATATCACGGAACTCTTCCTCGTTGAGCGTTCCCTCCGTCGTTTCTATGCGGCTGTAGGCGTTGTTGATGAGTTCGGTCACCCGCTTCTCATCGAGCATGAGCGGGACGACGGTCGCTCCATACAAAAGGAACAATTGGTTGAGAAGCAGACGATCGTCGGGATCAGCCGTTGCGACGATGAGATGATCGTTCTCGACGAAGAGCGGCAGCGCATTGAAACGGCGCGCAAGAAAAATGGGGAAGCGTGCGAGGATCGAGAGGTCCTGCCGCGCCGTGAGATCCTTCTCGACGAGCGGGAACCCCGCCTGTTCGGCGAGGGCGAAACCGATCTGGTCGGCCGTAGCGACCCCCGATGCTCGCAAAATCTCGCCGATGCGGCGCCGGTCGCCTTCCCCTTGTTTTCGAAAGGCCTCCTCGATCACCGGAGGAGCGACGAACCCGCGCGCGGCGAGTATCTCTCCGATGAGTTTCCTCATGGCTGTCCCTCGAGCGGCGGCACCGTTTCTTCGACCGGCGGCACGAGAGCGTCCTCCTGGGCCGGCGGTATCGCCGCCCCCGGCGCAGGGCGTGGTTCCACCGGCGCGACCGCCGGTAGCGTCTTACGATCGAGATCCACCTCTTTCTGCTCGCCGCCGGGGCCGATGAAAATCCCTTTGTCTCCGCGGCGGCTTCTGAGCCGTTCTATCTCCTCTTCCTCGCGGCGGCGATCGTCGTCGAGCAGTTTGGCCATCGTGAGAAGCGCGCCGCGTTTCTTGGCAAGCGTGACGCTTCGTTCGTAGTCCTTGATGGAGCCGTAGAACTTCTTCGCGAATTCGTCACGCTCCTCCATCTTCCGCTTGTAAATACGCTCGAAGTCCTCCTTTCCCTCGACGATGTGCGGCGTAAGGATGATGAGAAGGTTGACCTTCTCCTTCTTGTTCTTGGTGTACTTGAAAAGTGCACCGAGGACCGGTATGTCGCCGAGGATCGGAATCTTCGAGTCGCCCTCGGTCACGATGTCCTTCATGAGGCCGCCAATGACGACCGTCTGTTGGTCCTCGGCGTTGATGATCGTCTTTGCGGCTCGTTTGGAGGTAGTAAAGCCGTAATCGGTCATCGGACCAAGTTCGGTGACCTCCTGATCGACCTGTAGCGTCATGTAACCGCTCTCATTTATCTGCGGCTTTATCTTGAGTTTGAGAGCGACATCCTCGCGCTTGTAAGTGATCTGACTCCCCGCCGTTCCCGAGATGATGTTTCCCGAGGGGAACGGTATCGTGTCGCCGACGATGATCTCGGCCTCCTCGTTGTCGGTCGTGAGGATATGCGGCGTCGACATGACATTGACATTCGAGTCGTTCTTGAGAGCGTTCCAGAGAACGCCGAGCGACGGGATGCCGGCGACAGGACTGAGACCGCCGCCCATCGTCTCGGTCCCCGAGAGGACCGGGCCGAGGAGCCCCGCGACGAGCCCCGGCGTCGGCGTCGTAAAGGCTTTTCCGAAAAAGACTGGCACCTTCTCGCCACCGATCTTCGTCTCGAAGCCGCCCGCCGCGAAGGCGGTGCCGTACTCGAGGTTCTCCGAAACTTTCACCTCCATGATGACCGCTTCGACGAACACCTGCTTGCGGCGGACATCGAGTTCTTCGATCACCCTCTTGAGATTACGAAAATCCCGGAGCGACGACACGATGACGAGCGAATTGGTCGCCTCGTTCGCCGAGATGTTTATCTCCCCCTCGAAGACCTCGGTTGCTCCCTTCTGCCCCTGCTTCTGCTGAGACTTCCCCGATTTTACGAGGCTGGTGAGAGTATTGACCAGATCCTTCGCTTTGGCGTTCTGAAGTTTATACACATGGATCTCTCCCTCTCCTTCGATCTCGCGATCTATCTTTTTGATGACTTGTAGAACGAGATCGAATGTGGTTTTGTTTGCAAGCACGATGAGCTGTTCGTTGCGGTCGTCGGCAACGATCTGCACATACATAGAAGAAATGGTCACCTTTCCTTCATCGGACGGGGGCTGTCCTTCCGGTTGAGACGGCTGGGGCGCGGGAGGTTGTTGGTCGGCGACGCCGCCGAGCGCCGGTGTCCCCGCATCCTTCTTCTGCTGTTTGCCGCCCTTCGTGACAAAATCCTTGAAGATGTCGTCAATGAGTTTTTTCGCGTCGCTCGGCGTGATGTAGGAGAGACGCACGAAGTGGAGCCGTGCGGTATCGGCCTCGGTCGGCTGATCGAGGTCGCGCGTGAGTTCCAGTATCTTGCGGATGTTCGCGGCGTAGTCCACGAGAATGATCGTCTTCTCGTCGAAAATAACCGATTCCCCCCCCTTGTCGCGGAATATACGGATCACCTTGTCCATCTCGGAGGCGGGCACATATTTGAACTTGAGAATGGTCGCCACCATCTTGAACACATTGGGTATGTTGTCTTCTTTCACGACCGACATCCCTTGGGTGATCGTGTCCTTCTCGTTCATAATCAGGAGAAACTTCCCGCTCTCGACGATCGATATGTTGTTGACCGAAAGGAGCGTCAAGAAGGTGCGCCAAGCCTCGTCTATCGTGACCGGCACGGGTGACATGATGGTCACCTTCGCCTTGGCGAGCCGCTCCTGCAGAATGAAGTTGCGCCCCGTTATCTCGCTGAAGTACTTGATGACGGCAAGGAGATCGGTATCGGGAAAATCAAGGTGCACCTTGGCGTTCTTGCTGATCGGGCGCTCGTGCTTCGCCTCGATGGTCACCGTCTTGTCGGCGCCGGAAGGCCTCTCGGGGATGTCGGAAGGCGGCGGTGGTGTTGCCGGTTGGTCGCCGGAGGCGGCACCGGTCACCGGCGCCGGGGCACCGATGGGGTGCTCCTTTTCTTTGATCTTGTCTTTTTCTTCTTTCTTCTTCTTATCGTCTTTCTTCTTTACGGGAGCCGATATCGTCTTGTTCACCTTCAAGGGAGCGGTAATCCCGGGCGACGCCTTTATCGGGAACTGTATATCGTTCGGCTCCTGTGCCGCGGCAACGGTAGCGAAGATGACCAACAACACCCGAACAGCATAACGCATGACTTCTATCTCCTTTCTCAATCTATCGTATATTCCATGGTTTCCCGCTTCCCGCGGCGCACGATGTCGAGGCTCAACTTGCTCGCGTTCCGCAGGCGGCCGTAGGCCTCGAGCGCCTTATCGGGACTCGAAAGATCGATACCGTTGATACTCTTTATGACATCGCCGTTCTGGATACCTATCTTTTGCCAGATGCTTCCGGGGCGGATCGAAAATATCTTGAAACCGTTTTCCTGTTTGTCAGGAACGATGCGCGCCTCGGAGGCGAGGCTGTTGAGGTTTGCCGTTGCGCGGTTGAGGTCTTCACGACCGATGCGGTAACTGTTGGGACCGGTCTGTTGGACGGTCAGGTCGCCCGGAGCGGAGACGACCTCTTTTTTCTCGTCGGTACCCGCCGCCGATTCCTTACCGACATTCTCGCCGAGACAGCGCACCCCCGCGGGGGTCTTGAAAGCGGCGAGATTGCGTCGTACCGCCGCAAGCACCGTTCCACCATCGAGTTCGGCGTCAATCCTCAAAAGGAACACCGACTGTTCGCTTCCGCCCCCTCCCGTTCGCGGCGCCATCTTGGCCGTTCCCGAGAGGATGACGAACGACTCGCTCTCCGGCACCGCGAGCACTGCCTGGAAGATCGCATAGAGCGTGGCTGCATCGCGCGCCGGGTCGAAGTCACGCCGCTTCGCCTGCCACGCC
>CALITV010000228.1 GCA_938048925.1 uncultured bacterium
TTTCGCCGATCGTGATGGGATCGCGGCGGTCTATCCACCCGCCGCGCCGCGGGGTGTACGCGTCCTCACGACGGGGAGAGGGATCGTCCGCGTCTCGTGGGAGGCGCCACTGTCATCACCGCGCTCACTCCATGGAGATCCGGCAACCGGGTATCTCCTTCAGCAGAGCGCTGACGGTTACGCCTTCGACGAGGGAGTGGAGGTAAACGGAACAACAATTCTCCGTGACGGTCTTCCCGTCGATCGCGTCACCTACTTCCGCGTCGTGGCAGTCAACAGCGGCGGTCGGTCGTTCCCCACCCCAGTGGTCGCAGTACGGCCGAAGAACAGTGCATCTCAGGTGCTCATCGTGGACGGTTTTGAGCGACTTGACCGGTACCAGTTACCGGATGAGGACCTTTCGGGCTATGGTCTCGGATCGGTTGTGCGCATGCGTCTCGAACGGATGAATACCTATGACTATGTCGTTGCTCATGCTACGGCGCTCGCCGATCTCGATTTTTCGTTCGACACCGTACAGAAATCGGGGCTCGGCGCGGTAACGCTCGAATCCTACGACGTGATCGTCTGGTTCGCCGGCGAGCAGTCAACGGCCGACGAAACCTTCACCAACGCCGATCAGGAACAGGTATGCACTTATCTCGAAAACGGCGGTACTCTCTTCCTTTCGGGTTCGGAGTACGGTTGGGACCTCTTTGAGAAAGGGTCATCCATTGATCGCACCTTTTTTACCAATTGTCTCGGTCTTTCCTACCTCGGCGACGATGCGGGGACCTATCAAGCGGCAACGGCCGTCGGCGGAGAGGCGGTGTTCAATGGTACCCTTGCCTTCGACAACGGCGTATTCGTCTATGATGTGAACTACCCCGACCTCATCGAGGCGCCTGCCGGTATCACCTTTCTCCGTTACGGCGACGGTACCGGTGGCGGCGCAGGTGCAGTGATGGCGACTCCTCACCGGGTCGCGGCGCTCGGTTTCCCGTTCGAGACGATCATTGATACCGAAACACGCCGTACGCTTCTCGCCGGTGTCTTCGGGTGGTTCGGACTCGAGCCGATCGAGGAGCTCCCAGACGAAGGATCAAACGACGATGGAGAACCTGACGAAGACCAACCAATGAGCGAGGAAACATCACCGGATTCCCTTGAAGATGAAGACACTACCATGGAGGGAGAAACGGCCGAAGAGGATGTGGTGATAGAGGAAAAAGAAGCGTCCGATGAGGATGAACCTGCCACCACAGACGGGGATATCACCGATCTTCTGCCGCCAACCGATGATGACTATCTCAACCCCGACTCCGGCGACGGTGATGAACCGTTCCTTTCTCTCGACGACGACGAGAGGAATGCCTCGTCAGATTCATCGAATATGATGGACACAGGAAATCTGTTAGATGACACCGACGCTCCGAGCGGCTCCTCCGGCGGTTGCGGCTGCTCGCTCCTCTAGCACCTAGAAATAGAGTTCGTACTCCTGCGGTGTCGGGGCGTTGTAGATATAACTCGCCTCGTCGCGTTTTATCTTTATCCACAGATCGAGTAGTTCGGCGGGAAAGGCGGGAAGGAGGTAGCCGCGATCTTGGTGCAGACCGTCGAGAACCAGGTTGAGATTGAGCGGAAAACTGCGCGCCACATCGCTTCGGTCGAATCCGAGTTGTACCGGATCGCTTTTACGCATGATGCCATCTATGCCGGCAAGCACCATCGCCGAGAGGGCATAGTAGATGTTCGCCGTCGCATCGCCGGTGCGGAACTCTATGCGCACCTCTTTGCCTTTGAGGTAGCCGGGAATACGAATCGCCGCGGCGCGCGAACCTTTGGCAAAGGTCGCGTTGACCGGCGCCTCGAATCCGGGGACGAGGCGCTTGTAGGAGTTGGTCGAGGGGTTGGTGAGCGCCAGCAGCGAACCGGAAAGCGAATGTTCGAGAATGCCGGCGATGTAGGAAAGGGCAAGCGAACTCAGGTTGTAGACACCTTTGCCGGGAAAGAGCGATGCACCCTCCTTCTCGAGGTACTGATGAACATGGAGTCCGCTTCCCGCCACCTTGTAGATCGGTTTCGGCATGAAGGTCACAAAGAGGTTGTGTTCGCGAGCGGTGTTCTTGATGACCCATTTGGCCAGCACGAAGGCATCGGCCGCCGCGAGAAGTGGCAGGAAATTGAGTTCTATCTCGAGTTGTGCCGCACCGACCTCATGGTGGTGGTATTTGACCGGGATACCGATCCGTTCGAGTGTCGTCACAACCTCGTTACGGAACGAGAAATGACGGTCGTCGGGGGTAAGCCGATGATACCCGCGATGGATACCGAAACGGGGTTGGTCGTAGTATTCCTCGCCGATCCCTTCGGGGCTCTGTATCTTGTAGTAACTGTGACCGAAATCGGTGGCGTAGGAGACATCGTCGAAGACATAGAATTCGAGTTCGACGAGCATCTTTGCGGTATCGGCGAGCTTCTTTTTGTTCAGATAGTCGAGCGCCGCACGGGCAACCGCCCGCGGGTAGTGACTGAACGGCTCGCCGTCGGTGGTTACCACATCGCAGAGACAGTGCACGATACGCCGTTCTCCCTCTCGGCTCTCGAAGGCGGCCGAAAGATCGGGGATCGCCACCATGTCGGAGGCATGCACCTTGGCGAACCCGAAGTTCGATGCGTCGAAACCGATTCCTTCGGAGAGCACCTTTTTCGAGATATAACCTTTCGGGATCGTCACATGGCGAATGGAGCCGTAGATATCGAGCATAAGGAGATCGAGAAAATCGGCCTGTTCTATCTTCCCGGAAAATTTTGCGAGATTCATAGGAGACTCCTCTCGAACAACATCGTTATCTGAACAGCGTCGCCTTGATGCCGTAGTGATCGGAGTAGGCGCTCTCCTTCTCCTTACCGTTCTTGATATAGGTAAACGGCTTGTCGAACACCCGCTCCGCCGACAGCGTGAGGCTTTCATAGTTGGTGAAAAGGACATGGGAGGTAATTTGATTGACCGCATTCGCCGCGGTGAGCGGATTGTCGGCGCACACGGTACAGGAAGGAACAGCATCGCTCGGCTCTATGAATGGGTTGTAGTAATAGGCGTAGTAAAACAGGTTGTAAACGCTCTCGTTCTTGCCTCTGATGTCACGCCCTATCGCCGGGCCGGCAGCGAGGTCGCCCATGAGCACCCGGAACGCGACATTCTTCGCCGGAGCGAGGTCTATGATCGTCTGCGCCTGCGCTGCCGTCTCTCCCTCCCATGTGCCGTAAGAGCCTTCATAGGTCATTTCACCAACAATGTCAGTCAACTGTGTGCAGATGACCTCGGCCGTGCCGAAGTAGGGGTGGATGACGACCGCTGCGATGTATGCGCGTTGGTAGGAGAACGAGTCAAACACCTCCAGTTTCGCACCGGTCATTGGATAGCGGGAGAGAAGCATAAGGCCGTTGTTGCCATCCTGCATCATCGCTGGCGGCGTCTGTTCCTCGGTGCAGGCGGCTATGATGCCGGTGATGTCGGTGGCGCCGCCCATGATCGCGCCGATGAGACAGTTGCGACATTCGGCGGGAATGCCGGTGATCTCATCAAGGCAGTTCTGTGCCAAACAGAGACCGATCGCCACCACATCGCTCGGATCGGTTTCACCGCAGTTGGTGAGGTAACACATCGCCATCGGCAAAAGATCGTCTCCGGTACAGGCGGCTGGTTGCGGCTCCGGTTCCTCCGCTTTTGTCACCTTGTAGAACCGATAGGGGAAGATTAGTTTGAGATCGTCGCTTATCTTCTTTTGATCCGCCGCCTTCCATACCTCCTGCAGACAGACGACATCGGCGCCGCTGTCGGCAAGCGCCTGCGGCAGCACTTTGAGACGCTCAGCGTAGTTGAGCACCGTTGCCGAGTCGAGGCCGGCGTTGAAGGTCAGGAACGACCAGCGGGTCATCTCCTCCGGAGTCGCCGTCATCGTGTTGTCCACGAAGGTGTCGCACGAAGCGACGAGAAGCATGCCCACAAAGACGATCGTCATGCGAAGAGACATTTTTTTCCTCCCTCACGAGATTAAGTCGTTTCTCATGCTATAGTGGGAACGAAAAAAAGGGAAAGAAAAAATGTCGCTTTTACGGTATACCGAGCACCTTATGGAGTTGCAGTTGGAAACGGAACGGGAATGTCGTGCTCATCCGCAGGACGAAGGCGGCGACGGTGGAAAACCAAGCCGGGCCCTTCTCGAACACAGGGCTTACGAACACCTCGATGTCGTAATGCGCCGCACGGAAAACGCACGAGGCAACGAAATCGAGGTCGCTCTCGTTGGCCACGACGAATTTGAGCCATCCCCGTTCTCCGAGAGAGAGGAGATTGTCTGTGTCGAAGGAATCTTCCTCTCCCGATGAGGGTGTTTTCCAATCAACCGAAAAAAAGAGTGCCGGGAACCGTGCGCGAAGGCGTGCGATGGGCAGCGACCCGTTCGTCTCTATCGTTATTCGTCGGTCGGTGGGGAGGAGAGAGAGCATCTCGGCGAGCGGTTCTTCTTGGAGGAGCGGCTCACCGCCGGTGATGCAAAGGTCACGCACTCCATAGCCGGCTAGGCGCTGCGCCGTCTCTTTGGGAGAGAGCATTTCGGCGACAGATCCCGTTGCGGCCTCGTATGCGTCGCACCACTCACACGAAAGATTGCACTGGGCAAGCCGCAGAAACGCGGTCGGAACGCCGATAAAGCACCCTTCTCCTTGAAGAGAAGCAAAGAAGGAGTGCACTGCGAGTTTCATCCGTTTCATGTTTCATACGATAGCGAGAGAAGAGAAGGGTGTAAATAAAAAAAACCCTCCCGTTGCCGGGAGGGGCAAAAAACGGCTCTCGAAGGTTGCTTAAATTACAGGGCTTTCTTGAAGCTCGGCGTGGGCCGGAAGCCGACCGTCTTGGAGGCCTTGATCTTGATCTCCTTGCCGGTCTGCGGGTTACGGCCGATGCGTGCCTTGCGGTGCGACACCTTGAAGGTGCCGATGCCGTTGAGATTGAGTTTGTTCTCAGCGGCGATCGTGTCCTTCATGATCTGGATGAAGGTGTCGTACACTTTCTTGGTCTGCTCGTTGGTCAGATTGACATGCTTCGCCAGGTTCTCCTTCATGACCTTGAGGAACGCCGTCTTCGTCTTCGCGACCATCTTGTTCTTCGCCATGGGTTTCACTCCCTTGCAAAGGTTACTAAAAGGACAGAGGCAGTATGAAGGAAGAGGAGTGTCTTGTCAATACTTTTTTTCGAAAAAGATGAAAAAAAGTTCTTTGAAATAAAGGGGTTTGGCGTGTTGTATAAAAAAACGAAGAAAACTTTACACTAAAAAAAGGGTAGAAAAAAAGTTCTATGTTAAGAAACAACAAAAATTTTGATATGTTACAAGTCGTTGTTTCAAAGACTCCTTGTAGTAACGCTAGATCCAAGAGTAAAACAGCGGCCATAAAGCGTTTTTCCGCCATGAATCGGATATTCATGAGGCTGCTAACAGTAACAAGAAATCTTCCCTGTCTTGTGCGTAAAGCAGTTTTTCCTTTTTTATGAAACCTCGGTGAGAAAACGATAGCGAAAGGTTTATCAACGAGAAGATGCCGTTTTCTCAAGGATAGGGTAGGTTATCATCGATTAAATGTCCATTGAGACCGAGGTTCAGCAACGATCGTATGGACGACTTCACATACAGTTTCAACACCATCTCTTGTGAGGTGTTTTTCGAAGAAGTATATGCCGTAGTTTATCGGCGTAGTTTTACCGGTTGGTAGCGCATCCCTCGACGAAGAAGAGGGCTTGCTCATTGAAGCGAATGCGGTTCTTCTTC
>CALITV010000229.1 GCA_938048925.1 uncultured bacterium
CATCAAAACGCGGGGCACCACATCGAATCCGAGGTAGAGTCCCGGTGATCCAGCAGGCGCTATCCGCTTGCCGTTCAACAAAAACAGTTCGTCGTCGGATCGCTCTTCCACGACGATATGGCCTCCATCGGGGATGGTAAGGTCAACGCTCTCCAGCGGCAAAACCGGCAAAAAAGGTATGCGGTGGTAGTGCGCCGCAACCGCCAAAGCATAGGTACCTATCTTGTTGGCGAAATCGCCGTTGGCCGCCATGCGATCGGCCCCGACAAGGACAAGATCAACTTGTCCCTGTGCCATGAGATAAGCCGCCGCGTTGTCTGTGATAACGGTGTGTGGTATTCCATCCTCGAGGCACTCGAAGGCGGTGAGACGCGCCCCTTGGAGGTAAGGACGAGTTTCATCTATCCAGAGCCGTTCGAGCAACCCCTTGGCATGAAGCGTTCGCACGACACCGAGCGCGGTGCCATGTCCACAGGTTGCCAGCGCGCCGGTATTGCAGTGGGTAAGGATTCGCAAACGACGATTGGGGAAGCGCCGCATAACCCATGCCGCTCCCCATTCAGCCATCCGGCGGTTACGATCGCGGTCGCGCCAATGTATCTCCAATGACCGCCGTTGCATGAGCGCAAACTGCTCGGTGCCGGTTTGGCAGAAGGCGACCTTTTCTTCGTAGAAGCGTCGCATTTCACCGATCACCGCTGCCAGATTCACCGCCGTCGGCCGCGCCGAGGCCAAAGAGTCGCACACCGAACGAAAAACATCCGCAGTCACCGGCCTGTCTGCTCCACGGAAAGCAAGCGCCGCTCCGGCCGATGCGGCCGCACCGATAAGGGGCGCTCCTCGCAGACGCATCTCGGCTATCGCCGTTCTCACCATGGCCGGTGATGTGTTCCGTAGAAATTCTTTTTTTTCGGGCAGCACCGTTTGATCAAGTACCACATAGGTGTCGCCTTCCCAGAAAGCGGCAGCAAGATCGCCCCGTTTACTCATAGGAATCCGCAGTCAGTATCCGGTCCATGAGCGACTGTAGCATCTCGGGGAGTCCTCCGTAGAGCCGCAAGAGCACGAGCAAAAGGAAGAGTGCGGCAAGAAGAAGTATGAACAGCAAAAAAAGCCTCCCGGCGCGACGGTTTACCTGCCTCGTCTTTTCGATCTGCGCCGTCACCTCGGTCACTTCACCATCGTCGTCTATTGATTTGATGTGCTTCTTTTCGAGATCCTCACGCAACTTCCTTCGCCGTTCTTCGGCTGCCTTGAGAAGATACTCGGTCGGGTCATAGATGTTCCCCTTCTCGATGTATTCAAAAAGGAATTCCCCTATCTGTATCTCATCGCCGTGCCGTAGATCAACAGAGTCGACGCGCATCCCGTTGACGATGAGAGGACACCGCGGATCGCGCACGCCCGGCACGAGCAGGTAAATGTTGCCGTCGAAGATGATTTTTGCATACACCGGCGGGATGTCGGGATGGAAAAGGTACACATCGGCGCCCGCATAGGATCCTATGACCGTTTCGCCTCCCTTCACCGCAAAAGTGCGTCCGCCGATGGGACCGCTTTTGGCAAGCAGGATCTCGGTCTCGGCCGTTCTGGGGCGCGCCTCGGTATCCCGCGATTGCGGTGTCGTTTCGTCCTCTTCGTCCTGTTCGAGGTAGATGTTGTAATCTCCGACCGAGATGACATCTCCAACAAAGATCTCGACTTTGCGGGTAAGTTCCTTCGCATTGACATATGTCGCATTGAAGGACCCCCGATCCTCAATGATGATGTGCCCGTCGAGCACCTCTATCTGGAAGTGATGCCGCGAAACATTGCGTTCGGGAAGAATGAGGTCGTTGTCGGGGGCTCTGCCGATGGTGATAAGGTCGTTGGAGAAGCCGTGCACCGACAGTTCATTACGATCGTTTTCGACGATGAGTTTCAGTCCCATGAAGATTCCTGTCTACTCACTGGTGCGCTCCGGCGGCGCACTGCTGCTCGAGGCGGTAGAGCGTTTTCTTGAGTTCCCGTTCGTCCTTATCCACGAGCGCAAGGTACTTCGTTATCTTCTCTCTCAGCGCACCGACCGCCTCGGCACCGCTCTTTTCCCACAAGAGGTTGAGAAGACGTTTCCATATCTCGTCTATGTAGAGATGGTAGTGCTCGAAACGATACTGAAGAGGAATATATTTCCGGTCTTCGAGAATATCCATCCAATTGACTGTCAGTGTTTCAGGCGAGAATTTCACTGTTCGGTAGAGAGGATCGTATTTCTGACGCAACTCGTCGAAAAGCGCGATCATGAGACGCTCGGTCTCCAACGGTGTCATATGCTCAAGGAGCATTTGGAGAATGTAGTCGAAGATGTCGAAATATCCGAGGAGGAGGTTGACGATGATGTCCTTTTGTTGAGCGATGACGATGTCGTTCGCTCCGTCAGCCGCCGCTTTCATGCGGAAATCGCGCACGGTGATGATCGGCGCCAGCTGCGGCAGCAGTTCGAAATAACGGGTGAACACCGCCTGCTCGTTCTCGTACGCATATGACTTCGTGTCGGGGTGATAGTAAAGAAAATACCGAAACCGTCCGCGGTCGAAAAAGGCCAGGTTCATGACCATCCCTTGCTGAAATCCGGCCATTCCCGAAAATGAACCGCTCATGACAAAGGTATTGAACCGGGAGATATCGGTCATCTCGATTGGAGCATGAAGCACGCAGGCCGAAGCGAAAAAGCGGTAGATGGCGTCAAGAACGCTCGTCTCCTCGACGACATTCGCATAAACATCTATATTGTCGTCTTCGAAGAGGAGGCGGAACGAGACCGGTTGTGGCATACCACCGCCCCCGGGCAGGTTGAGAGCAACCGCGCCGAGCAATTTGCTGTTCTTAAAGAAAAGATACCCTATCGTTCCCTGCCCGACACAGCACAGATACCCCGATATATCCTTTTCCCAGCGGAAGAGGTCATTCAATACCGAGAAAAGATATTTTCCGGGCAACTGTTGGATATACAGGACATTGCGATCGAACGGTATGAGCATACGCTACTCTCTTAGCATCAAGGACTTTTTATACTGAATTCGCGGTGCTTTGCAAAATTTTATTGTTCGTGCGTGCGGGGGGCGATTGTGCGCCGAAGAAAGCCCAGCGCTTTGTGTGCAATATCGTCGTAGGAAACCTCGCCAAGGAATACGCGGCTCATGAATACCCCTAGGTCCGGGCGCGAGAAAACGGCACGGTAGGACAGGAACGGGAAGAGGAAAAAGAACTGTGCGATACGCGCGGCGACGGCAAAGTGACGGTCGAAGGTTTCCTGCAGCGCCGTTTCGTAGCGGTCGAACGCCGAGCCATCACCGTCGAGCGCAGCAATGACCGCTGCACCGCCCATGATCCCGCTTTTCACCGCCGGGCGTATCCCTTCGGCGCAGAGAGGATCTACGAGACACGCCGCTTCTCCCGCGAGCAAAAAAGGCCCCCGCGACGAAGGGATGCGTCGCCTACTCCACAGGCCGAGACGCGCTCCCCTCAAGAGCAACCGGTCGAATGGAACGCCGCAACGATCGGCAAAACATCGCAATCTCTCGAAGATAAAGCGATGGTTCCCGTCCCGCTTGGTGATACCGAGACCGATCGAGAATCTGTCGCCCTTGGGGAAAAGCCATGTATAACCGCACGGTATCATGCCAATATCAATAACGATCCGCCCAACTCCTCCCGCCGGCACCTCTTCGGCCACAGCAATCCCCTCGACCCTATTCCGTCCTGTTTCGAAGCCGGCTTTCCGTGCCGTTCTTCCCTGCCCGCCATCGGCAATGATAACGAAACGGGCGGCGACCGACCCTCTGGTCGTTTCCACGGCAACCGAAAAGGAACCGTCACTGAAGCCGGTCACCGTCGTCCCATCGCAAATCTCGGCCCCCATGGCGGCTGCGAGGGAAACGAGATGATGATCGAACCGTCCACGATCAACCATGAGGCAGGGACGCTTCAACCGACAAGAGAACGGGTGCTGCCCATTGAAAAGTATCTCTGCCTCGCTAACCGATGCGACGACCCCCGCTTGCGGCCCCGCCTCGATACCGAGAAGCGAAAACACTTCCGGAGAGACGCCGCCCCCGCAGGGTTTGACACGCGGAAGCCGTTCCTTTTCGAACAGGATGACCCGCCTGCCGGCACGCGCGAGTACAAGAGCAGCCGTCGCTCCGGCCGGCCCGGCTCCAACGATAGCACAATCGAAAATACCGCTGATCATAAGATGCGTTTCTCCATATTTCCTTTTATGCAGGACCGTCTTTCTCGAGGCAAGCTTTTTTGTTTTTTTTATGTTTGCGGTTATACTTGTTTCTGCTGAAATCATCAGATGACGGAGAGCACCATGTACAAGATTGTGTTGCTGCGCCACGGCGAAAGCGTGTGGAACAAGGAGAACCGTTTTACCGGTTGGACTGATGTAGACCTGTCGGAAAAGGGCTTGCAAGAGGCTCACGAAGCAGGAAAAACGCTCAAACGGGAAGGTTACACCTTCGATATTGCCTACACATCGGTTCTCAAACGGGCAATCCGAACGCTGTGGATAGTGCTCGATGAGATGGACCTCATGTGGATACCAGTCATTCGCAGTTGGCGACTCAACGAGCGCCATTACGGCGCCCTACAGGGGCTCAACAAGGCCGAGATGGCGCAGAAATTCGGCGAAGAACAGGTGCACCTCTGGCGACGCTCTTACGACATACGCCCCCCGGCGCTCACCCCCGACGACGAACGCTTCCCGGGGCACGACCGGCGCTACGCTTCCCTTTCGCCAGAAGAATTGCCGCTTACCGAATGCCTCGACGACACGGTACAGCGTTTCCAGCCGCTCTGGCACGCCGAGATTGCCGCACTCATCAAACAAGGAAAACGGATCCTCATCGTGGCGCACGGGAACAGTCTTCGATCGCTCGTGAAATATCTCGACAATGTGCCCAACGACGAAATAGTCGCTCTCAACATCCCGACCGGCATACCGTTAGTGTACGAACTCGATGCCGATCTCTTGCCGATCCGCCACTACTACCTTGGCGACGAGGCAGCGGTGAAAGCGGCAACGGAAGCGGTCAAGAATCAAGGAAAGGCAAAGTAGGTCATCTGTCCGAAAAGGAACGCACGGAAACGGAACCGGAAAGATCGCCCAGCGCTTCCCGTACTCGAACAATCAAAGAGCGCGTTTCCTCGGCATTCGCTGTATCAGGGGACAACAATTTCTGTAACGAGGCACTTTCGTTCAAAATGAAAGCAAGTGTCTCATTCGAAAACCGTTCGATGCGTTTGTTTATCGCCTCGGTAATATCTGAAACGACACGGTGGAGGTTTTTCCCTGTCTCGTCAGAAATCTGCCGCCGATAGAACCGCAGGAAAAACCGCCGCCACACGGACATCGGGAACAGAAACCAGAGGAGATCTATCGGAGTATCGAAGACGCGACTCACCCGGATGTCGGGGGTCACCGGACGTTCGTCTTCGAGATCGAATGCCTGCGCCGGAAGAGAAATTCCCAACGCTTCGAGGAGCCTTCGATCAAGTCTATCACGGAAGGCACGGGCATACCGGATAAAGTGTGCCGCCGCATCGGACACGATGGTGGCCAACCCTTCGTGTTTCGCAGAAACCGCAGCAGCGATTTCGCGCCCCAACTCTCTTTTCAGCCAGCAGGAAAACTCTCGGGTCAGTTGATAGAGATTTCCCCGCCACGAGACAGATTCCACATCGAACGAGCGCAGGAGCGTCTCGATGATAAGACCACGATGCGGCATGAGAAGCGCCTCGACCGACGAACGGGTTCTGTTGATGCAACCGGTCATGAGCATGAGAAGTTCCTGACGGGTCATACCAAGCGTAGAAAGTTCCGCGGCGACCGCCGTCACAAGCCGCCTTCTTTTCGCCTGCTCTTCCTCGGCAGCGCGCAAAGCGATGGCCAAATATTCGAGACACGCAGCGGCAAGCGTCTGCGCCTTCCGTTTACGCACCGCGTCAAGCGCCGCATCGTGGTGCGCAATGAGCGGATGAAGGAACTGCTCGAATATGATCTCTCGGTGTCTCTCCACATTCTTGGCTACCGAATAACGAAAGAGCGGCAGGCGATCGGGCATCCGGGCGAGATGTTCCTCGATATAGGCGGTGAGTTCCGCCTCTTGATCTGGTGAAACCAAATCGCACTTACTCATCACCACGGCGACCCCGCCACAGTGGCGGGCGGCATCGGCAATGAGTTCTCTATCGGCCTCTCCGAGCGGACGCTCGGCACTCACGAGGTAAAGCGCATAGCCGGCGCGCGGCAGAAAACGCCGCGTCTCATCGGTGTTGTCG
>CALITV010000230.1 GCA_938048925.1 uncultured bacterium
GGATCGCCTCCTCGGGCCCGAGGAGGCGCAGGTCGAAGCCGGCGTCGGAAAAGAGGCACGGCTTCACGGTTCCGTCGGCGAGGAGCCGAATCCGGTTGCATCGGGGGCAGTCGCCGCCGGTGCCGCCCATCACTCCGAAGAAGCGTCCCTCGGCGAGGCTCATGCGCGGGATGAAACGGATTGGTAGCCCTTCGCGTGCTGCCCATGAGGCGACCTCTCGGGCGTTCGGCTCGTCGGGAGACCGCTCGACGACGGTGTTTATCTTGACCGGAAACCCGGCCTCGCGCGCAGCGGCAATGCCGGCGAGGACATCGTCGAGGAGGTCGAACCCGGTGATTTCGGTGAAACGTGATCGGTCAACAGTGTCGAGACTCACATTGATCCGCATAAGCCCCGCTTCTCTGAGTCCGCGGGCACTGGCCGCCAGAAGAACGCCGTTAGTCGTCATCGCGAGATCGGTGATCCCGGGGACGGCGGCGATCATGGCGACGAGCGAAACGATATCTTTGCGGACGAGCGGTTCTCCGCCGGTGAGACGCACCTTCATGACACCGAGTCCGACCGCGACGCGGATGAAGGCGACGATCTCCTCGAAGGAGAGAATTTTCTCGTGCGGTATCAAGCGGATACCTTTTTCGGGCATGCAGTATCTACAGCGCAGGTTGCACCGGTCAGTGACCGAGATGCGCAGGTAGGTTATCTCGCGGTCAAACGAGTCGCGCACGGATGGTCTCTCCTGTCGCGACTGCAACGACGCCTGCCGGAATGCGGATGAGGCAGTCGGCGTTCGTGAGTGCATGGAAATGTCCCGACCCGTGGTAGGGGAGCGGATGGGCTCTTCCGTTGCGAATCGTCGCCGGTATCCACTCGTCTCGCTCGCCCGACCGCCGCTCGAACCGTCCGCCGATCGGGAAGACGAGGTCGGCCGGAGCGCCAGCAACGCCGCTCGTTCGGTCGAGGAATGGTCGCACGAAGAGTTCGAACGCAACGAAGACCGAGACCGGGTTGCCCGGCAGGCAGAAGAGCGCCTTTTCGCCGATGAGTGCGAAGGTGGTCGGCCTGCCCGGTTTTATCGCGACTGTGTCGAAGAGTATCTTGCCGCCGAGTTGTTTCACCGCTTCGGGAACGAGGTCGAAATTCCCCTTCGAGACACCGCCGGAAAGGATGACGGCATCGCTCCGTTCGAGTGCTGCGCCGATGGTCGCCTCGAGTTCAGCGAGCCGGTCGGGGACGAGCGTCATGAAGGCGA
Source organism: uncultured bacterium (assembly GCA_938048925.1). GTDB lineage: Bacteria > UBP6 > UBA1177 > UBA1177 > JAKLFG01 > CALITV01. Next base: position 1,250 of record CALITV010000230.1, read on the forward strand.
CCTCGGCGCCGGCGCGCCGACAGAGCGCCGCGAGCATCGGGCCGTTGCTGTTGCGTATCTGGTGGTCGAGCGGCTGTTCCTCGGGAAGGACGACCTCGTCGCCGGTCGAGACAATAGCGGCATGGGGGCGGCGCCAGACGACCGGTCGCACGGCGCCGACCGAGGCGAGCGTGGCGAGGTGCTTTTCGGCAAGGCGAGTTCCGCTCGGGACGAGCGTCTCTCCTGCCGCGGCGTCTTCTCCACGGTGGGCGATGTTTGTCTGTTGGCTGCCGCGTGTCACTTGCACCGTGTTCGGTGTCGTCTCGACGGTGTCTTCGACCATGACGACCATGTCGGCCCCCGTTGGAAGCACACCGCCCGTCATCACCCGGATGCAGGTTCTCGGCTCGATTTTCTTTTGCGGCATCGCGCCGGCGGCGACCGTTTCTATCACCGTAAGCGGCCCCGGAAGGTCGCTTCGGCGGCAGGCATAGCCGTCAACTGCAACGCGGTCGTAGGGGGGGATGGGGCGGTCGGCGACGATCGGCAGGGCGAGGACACGGCCGACGCAGGTGTCGAGAGCGACCTCTTCGCGTTCGGTAAGTGGTTGCGCCGCCGCGAGGACCGTTTTGAGCGCCTCATCGAATCGTATCATGGCGAAAGCCTCCATGCGCCGTCATCGAATAGTATCCGCGAAAGCACATCGGGACGAAACGAGACCCCTTCCGGCCCGGCGAAGGAATGTATCGCAAGATCGGCCATATTCATGACCGCCTGCGCCGTCGGTTTCACCTCGTCGTCGCCGTCGCGCCGCACCATGATGAAGAGTCCCGATGTCACGAAGCGGCGCAGGGTGTTCGATTCGCAGAGGAGCGGGGCATCGTGGGGCGTCCGGGCAAGCAGTTCGGCGACCGCTCGTTCGACGCAGTCCTCGTCGGTTCGAAGCCAGAGCACCTCCCGAGCACCGGCGGCGAGAAGACGGCCGGTGTCCTTGTCGGGATGCTCTCCTACCTCGCGCACGAGTGACCACTGCCCCTTCGTGTCGCCGCGGTGAATCGTCGCCTTGATCGCGACGATGCCGCGGTCGCGAAAGCGTTCGACGACACGGCAGGCGAAGGTGGTCTTGCCCGCGTTTTTGGTGGCTGCTCCGATGAGGAGTAGTCGAGGAAGATTTATCATCGTTTTGCCTCCACGGTGTAACAGCGGCAGGTTTTCACACAACGCAGACAAAGAATGCATTCGGCGTCGTCAATCGCATCACCGACGGCGCAGAGATCTATCTTGGTCGGACAAATATCGCTGCAGCGCGAACACCTTCCGTCAGAGCGACAGGTGCGGCGCACCGTGAGCACCGGAAAAAGTCGTGCACCGAGCCGTCCGGCCCAGCCGAGGATGAGACCGAGCGGGCAGATGAAACGACAGAAGAAACGCTCCAGCACGAGCGAGAGGAGAACGAAAAGAACCAGCGTCGCGAAGC
>CALITV010000231.1 GCA_938048925.1 uncultured bacterium
CTGAGCATCTCGTCACTAAAGAGTTCTTCAAAAGGACGAAACGCGGGATTCTGGTTGGCGATGAAAAGCATGAGGAGTTCTTCGAGTTCGACCTCGGGCGCCGGATCGTCACCGCATCGCCCCGCAAGATACTCTGAAAGACTCATCTCGCCGCGGTACACCGGCAGCGGCGGGAACTCCTCGGCGAAACGGCGAATGACCTTCTCGCCATCATCACCGAATCGTTCGTGCAGAAAACCCAACGCTTCGGAAAAGAGCGTCGGCACCACCTGTTTACGATAAAGCCAAACGACATGGTGAAGCACTTCGTCAATGAGCGCCATCGCATTGAGGTGGCTCGCTTTGACCGCCCGCTCGGGGTGGTTCTTGGCGTCGCGCTTTTCGTTCATCCGATAGGCAAAGCGACGCACCGCCGCATAGTCGGGGAAGATCACATTACCCGACAGCATGAATATCCGCTCCTCGAATCGGTAGTAGTCGCGGCACCGCCGCGAGACATGGAAGTGGCGCGTACTCCCATCGGGACAAACCATCGGAGATGACTCATACCGCGCAAGGAAAATCAGAAAGGCATTCCGCGGTCTCTCGGTCATCGCTCTCCCCATCGCACAATTACGCGATGCACCCTACCGTAAAGCAAAAGACAAGTCAATGAGGAGGGCGCGACTATTTCGCCGCTCTCTCGACCGCGGCGGTAAAGTCAATGCCGTCGCGACCGGTGATGCGCACAGTAAGGAGATCGCCGGGATGCTCGTTTTCGATGGTGGTAAGTATGGTAACACCGTCTATTTCGGGTGCCTGATGAACACCGCGGCCGATAGGGAGACAGGCCGTAGCGTCGAATTCCTCGTAGAGAACCGTAGTCCTCATACCGACAAAGCGTGATAGGCGCCGTTCCATCGTTTTCTGCGCCACCTCCTGCAACGGGGCGAGCCGCCGCGCAATGGTACCGCGCCGGAGCGGCGTCATCGCCGCCGCCGCCGTTCCCTCCTCCCGTGAATATCCGAACACGCCGACATAATCGAAGGAAGCCTCCTCGATGAACCGACACAGTTCCCGATGCTCTTCGCGCGTCTCGCTCGGGAATCCGGCGATGAAGGTGGTGCGCAGGATGGCGCGGTCACCGAAACGGACGGCGATGCGGTTGAGCACCCGCTCGATATCGCGGCGGCGGTAACGGCGGCTCATCGCCGAAAGAATCCGATCACTGACATGCTGAATCGGCATCTCGAAATAGGGAAGCACCTTCTCTCCGGCGAAAGCGTCGAGTAGTTCCTCGTCTATCCGCGACAGGTAAAGATACATCACACGGATACGGAAGGCGCCGGGCAATCGGTCGAGTCGCCGGAGCAACGCCGCGAGCGAGGTCGCGTGGTCACGGCCATAGACACTTGTGTCCTGCGCGATGAGCACGATCTCCCTTACGCCGGTTCCAACGAGCCGACGGGCCTCCGTGACGATATCCCGGGGTGCCCGTTCTCGGTAAGCGCCACGGATCGCCGGAATGGTGCAGTAGGAACAACGGTTGTCGCATCCATCGGCGATCTTGAGGTAGGCGGTAAAGGGAGAAAGAGACAGGGTCCTCCCGTGTCGTGCTGTGGCGATGAACTTCGGTGCCCTGAGTGTTCGGGGGAGAGCACCATCAGCAACAGCGGCGATGCGCGGAACATCGTCAATGCCGATGACCCGGTCGGCCTCCGGAAGCAATTTTTCTATCTCGGGGTATAGTTGCGGCAGACAACCAGTAAGCATGAGTCGCGCTCCCTTCCGTTTTTGCGTATGGAGTTCAAAGAAACGGGAAACGCTCTCCGCACGGGCATCCTCGATGAAGGCACATGAATTGAGTATCAGGAGATCGGCGTTCGCTGGATCGTCGGTCGCACGCCAACCATCGGCGAGAAGCGCCGAAAGCATCACTTCGCTATCGACGCGATTTTTCGGACAACCGAGAGATTCGAGATAAAAGATGCGCTTCTTCACCGGTCAGTATTTCTTGAGGCGCGCTTCGGAAACGAGATAGGTTTCGTCGGTGTCTTTCTTTTCGAGGCGCAGATGGAGGAGCGACTTCGGCTGGACGATGAGTAGGTCGCTCTTGCGTTGGTTCGACTCGTCCTCGACATCCACTTTCTTCTTTTTCATCTTGAAGAAAGCCTTTACCTTGATCGGCCCCTTGAGTTTTGCAAACTCGCCCGATGCCGGCGGCGTCTTGACCACCACCTCGGCCTTCACCAGTCCGTCAATTCCCGAAAAGGAAAGAGAGACGACCTCCGCCTCGACAAATTCTCCCGAGGTCTTTTGCGCCCGCTGTTCGAGGGGAACGAAGATCCCATCCGGAAGCTCCTTTTTCTCGCGGAGGACAGACAACGGAGTTTGTTGAAAAGCGACACCCACATCAACGCCGGCAAGCAAGTGGAGAAACGCGTCTTCCTCTATCGAGGCGAAGAATATCTGCTCGTTGCGGATCTCGATGGTCTGTTCGGGAAACTTCTCGACCAGCCGATCTTTGAGCATACCGAAATCAATCCCTTTCTTTACCTTTACATAGACACCGTTCTTCGCGGAACGCCATTCTTCGGCGAGGATGGGAAGATACGAACCGTCGGCCCCGCGCACAAGAAGCGGATCGGCGGCAAGCGGACACGATATCGTCGAGACGGAAAGGAGAACCGCCAGCACCTTTTCCATGAGATGACCTCTTACAAACCTATTTCCCGGCTTCGCACCGCCATCCCGTCCCTCACGAGACAGAGAAGATCGGGCACCGTAATGTGGAACCACATCTCCGTCATCCGCATTTGATCACGGTTGGCCCCCTGCGCAAACCGCTTTTCGGAAAACCGTTTCATCATGAACTCCACCGGTACCTCGGCAACCCTCTTCGAGGGGTGCATGAGGGTGCAGGCGACGACGAAACCGGTCGCCGGGTCGGCACAGTAGAGGGCACGCCCCATGGTGCTTTCCGGCGGCACATTCCCCGAATGTTCGAGAATCGCATGTAGGAGCTCTTCGTCGTCGAATCCGAGTCCACGCAGAATTTCCCCGGTCACCGTGCCGTGCCGCGGGAAATCGTCCTTCGTCTTGTCATAATCGAGGTCGTGCAACAACCCCGCAAGCGCCCAGCGTTCGGGATCGCCGCCGAGTCGTACCGCCATCGCGCGCATCGCCCCCTCGGCTGCCCAGCAATGCTTGATAAGATTTTGATTGGCAAGGTGTTCGGCAAGAAGCGTTACCGCCCTCTCCGGTGTCCAACAATACATGCTCGTGTTTTCTTGACTATGGCCTTCATGGCGTCATCCTAATACCTTGAATACAAAAAGCAAGCGGAAAGAAATCAAAACAAAACAGAGAAAAAGTTGACTTTCGGTTGGTGCTAGATACCATGCGCTCGTATTTGGCTGGACCAGATCATTCGGATCAAGGAACCTTTTACGGAGGATGTTCCATGAGAAGACTGTTGATTAGCGGGGTGCTTGCAGCAGCGTTGTGTGGGGCCTGCTCGCATCCCAAGTTCATCACCCACATGACTCACCGTGACAGTGACAAGACATTCAAAGCGGTGACGTATCAAGATCAGACATTCAGCACTCCTCTTTGGGGCGCAGTTAAGTGCAACATGGCTGATGACGGCGCGTTGTCACAGTGCCGGGTCATGACCTTCAATTGGAACTACTAGGGGGATGCCATGAAAAAGATCATCTTTCTTCTTGCACTGGTTGCGTTGTTCGCGGTAAGCGGTTGTCTGAAGCGCAATGTGATCGTGGTGAAAGATCACCCGGGACGTTCCCTGACAATGGTCGAGACGCTTGACCAGTACTATGCGTTCCATCCTGCGTATGTTTTGGGACAGTATTACCGCTTCTGGACATGCGTTGATCAGGGTGATACGCTCGATTGCAAGGTCGAGTGTGATGGTGAAACCGATCTCGACTGCATCGGTTACGGCTGGGGCAAGTGATAGGAGCAAAAGGAGGTATCCATGAGAACATATGTTTTACTTGCGGTTATAGCGGCGTTTCTCGCGGTTGGATGCAAAACGCCCAACTGGCTGGTTTCCAACGATTTCCTTGGGACCGAGAAGACGGTAAAGGAATTCTACACGCCCCAGGTGCAGGCAGGCCAAGTATTGAGCAACATCGCTGGTAAAGATGACAAGGCGATGTTTTTCGATTACACGGTCAGGATATGCAATGTGGACGATCAAGGCAATCTTGCACAGTGCATGGACACGGTCGTCCTTGAACATGTCATGCAAGATACGCTTTACAGAAACTTTATGTTTGGAAATTAGGGGGTAGCCAATGAAAAAAATAATCCTTCTTTCTTTGTTTGTTATGCTCATGCTCGGTGCGTGCACCGTGGAGAAGCGAGTCGTAACAGCGAAACACTGGGCCAACCCTTCCCTTTATTATGTTGCTTACTTCGAGTGGGAAGAAACTTACTTCCCCATTCTGGGGTTTACTTGGATTCACAATGACTGGTCGAAAATCAAACGGTGTAATGCTCGCGAGGACAACACCATGGCGTGTCTCGACGAGCAAGAAGCCCAGATGATCCTCAACCCGCAGCATACGGGAGAGGTTGATCGCACGAGCGGTGCTCCCACCGAGGCGGCTCCCACCGAGGCGGCTCCTGCCGAGGAAGCGCCTGCCGAAGCACCTGCCGAAGAGGCTCCGGCCGAGTAAGTTTCTCCCATTTTTCGACTCTTCAGCCCCCGGTCCATCGGGGGCTTTTTTTAGTGCAGAACTCCTACGGCGTCGAGATCGAAACCGGCGCTTTCGTGGACCGGATAGGGGTCGTAAACCGGACGGCCGTGGCTGTCGGTCATCGAGCCGTCGCCTTTGACATCAACGATGCGGACATAAGTGATCACCGAGAGGTCAACCGTTTCGTCAACAACAACGCTCTTCCCGGCAAGGGCCGCAAGATCGAACGGGGTTCCCCATCCGGCGCGGTACTTCCCGGCAAAACCGTCAATGAGTGTCGGATCGAGTGTGCCGTATTCGGCGATTGGATCGGTGCCGAGATAGGTGGTGTCGAACCGGACGAAAGTCTTTCCGTCGCTCGAGACCTCGATGAATGCGAGTTCGAGGAAATTGTCGGAGAATGAGTTCTCGAAGACAACGAAGTCGGGACCTTCTCCGTTGCTTATCGGTTGTGCAAAGGTAAGTGTTATGTTTCCCCCTTCGCCGAGCGAGACCACCGCGGTGGTCTTTCCTTCGGCAGGTCCGAGCGCTTGGGTGGTGTCTTGCCATTGGGGGATGAGATGCTCTCCCGGCTCGTAGGAAACTACCGCCGTTGCCCACGCTACAATGCGCGGATCGTCTTTGGAGATGGCGGGGCAGTCGGTTGTTCCGACTGCGCCCGCGAAGGTGATCTTCGTTAGTTTGGTCCACGGAAAACCGCCGCAACCGCCCTGTTCCGGATCGGCAGGATCGGCCGGGGTGACCGCTTCCGCTTCTTCCTGTGAGGACTTGTCGTAGGCGGTTTGGCAATAGTAGAGTGTTCCGTTGTGCCACACCCAATCGAAACGGCTCCACTTGCCCGGGTTATAGGTGTTGTGTTCATCGTTCTGGGCAACGAGATAATCCTTCTGGTTGTCGTAGTCGGCGATGTGGTACTTGCCCCCCATGCCACCTTGATCCCAGAGATCATCGGTAATGAGGTGCGTCCCTCCGTACGGGTCTTGGTAAGACCCCACGATCTCGAGCGCCTCTTCTTTCTTCTTGTCGGAGCCGCATCCTACCCAAAAAAACACCATCAAAAGAGCGGATACCTGTGCACGCATGATTACCTCCTTTCGTGCGTTGATGATAATGGTTCTCGTATCCAGACCCGGAGCGCTGCCGGTGCTCCGGGGATCTCTATCGTTTCTTCGATCGTTTCGCGACGGGTGTCGAATGCGTTGAGGTAACTGGTGACGCTGTCACCCTCCGTTTGCTGGGTGAAGAAGTAGAGCCGACCAGTGTGCGGGCTATAATCGAGGGGCACCGCCGCGAAGGCGTTGATGGCGGAAACGACGCGCTGAACGGTGCCGTCGCGCCGGAGCACCTGCAGGTGACCTTTCCAGTCGGCATCGAAGGCGGTGAAATAGATGTCGCCGTCGTTGGTCACCGCGAGCGGTCCCACTTTGACATTGAGTGGCGAGAGTGAATCGGTCGTTTCGGAGAGGATCGTTGTTGCGTCGGCACCGAAAAGATCAACCCGCACGAGGCCTCCGTTGCGCGCTTGATAGGAGCCGACGCAGGAGACGAAGAGATGGCGCGTCGAGAGGGCGCGGTTCATCACGAGCGGTCCCACCGGATTGGCAACGGGCAAATCTATGGGGTTGTGCCACTCCGCGGCGGTTTTCCAGCGGGCGAGGCTCCCGCCGCGCGAGATCCAGTCGGGACCAAGCATCTGGAGCGCTATCAGCAAAATCCCGTTATCGAGAAGGATCGCAGCAGGCGACGGTGGAATCCCCTCCTCTGGCATTTGCACCGTAAGGTCTACCGTGCCGATAGTAGCGCCTTGCTCATCGAAGAGAAAGAGCACTGTCGCCTCGTTCGCCGAGACGATATACCGCGTCCCGTCCCATACCGCATCCATGAAATTGAGATAATCGGTGGTCGGTGACCGGAGCGTTACCCGGTAGCGGCCGTCTGCGCCATACACCCACACCGTGTCGGCACCGTCGCGCCCGATGACCATGAAGCGGTCATAGGAGACCGAAAGCGATAAGTCGGTGCCGGTGGGACCGCCGACGGGTTCGGGGAAGGCTACCACGGCAAGGCGGGTGAGATCCTCTTCGGGGACGCGCAGCACCTTTCCCGAGAAGGGGGCATCATATCCGCCGGTTGTGGCGACGATAAGATCGCTCGTGCGGCAGACACCATCGTACCAGAAGAGCGTTGGATCGCAGCGGTTGTCGGTATCGGAGGTCTCTCCACCGATCGCTTCGTAATCGGTGACCGTTTCGTAGGGGATATCGGCGGGAAGTTCGGGTAGCGCCGGTGCGCAGGCGAAGGCAAAGAAAAAAATGACGACCAATCCGAGCAATCTCATCGCATGCCCCCACTATCGAACACGAGGCCGAGGTAGAACGAGAGGCCCGGCACGCCGAAGCCCTCGACCATCTCGTCACGGCGATCGAATAGGTTTTCGATGCGACCATAGAGCCGCACCGGCGCCGCCGGCCGCACCATCACGACGAGTGAACTGAGCACCGCCGTCGGCAAGGTGGTAACCACCGGTTCGTAGGGATAGCGGTAGGCGATGTCGCGGCGTGGCCCGACGACGGTAACGCCGAGGTTTGCGGAGACGATACCGGCAGGTCGCCAGTCTATCCACAGCGAGGCGAGGTGCTCGGGGCGCCGCGGAACCGGACGACTGTCGCGGAAACGGCGGCCGTCGTAGCGAACGATGTCGAAGGAATCGGTTACGGTGAAGGTGTAGGCGCCGTTTAGGGTAAGTGTCTCGTTCGGGCGCACCGACAGCGTTGACTCGATCCCCGCCGCCGTCATCCAGCCGCGATTCTGGTAGCGGCCGCAGAGGGTTCCGTCGCACCCGTAGGAAAACTCGATGGCGTTCTTCGTTTCCTGATAGAAACCGGTGGCTTCGAGGAGTATCCGGCGATGCCACAAGCGCTGGGTGATGCCGCCATCCACCGCGAGGGTCTCTTCCGACTTCAAAAATTCCGAACCATAAGCGCTATAGAGTTGGAAGAGTGACGGTGGCTTGAAGGCGGTCGCTAGGCTGGATCGCAGGGTCGTATCGCTCGGTGCGATACGGTAGGATGCCGCGATACTGTAGGTGCCGTGGAGTGTGGCTACGAGATGTTCTTCAGTGAGCACCGGCACACCGACGGGGTCGGTTGCGGTGCCATGTCGCCGATAGAGAAAGAGATCACCGCGGGCCCCCCCCGAGAAGATAAGGTCATCGCCGAGAGGAGTGATGGTGTCGAAAAGATAGATCCCCCCCGTGAGCGTCTCGCGGCGCGGAAGGGTACTCAGCGCAACGGGACGATTGCGGTCTAACTGCCATTCCGCGCTACCGCCTCCCCACAGAAACGAAATGCCGATATCGAGCCGCTGGAACGGGAGCCCGGTGAAGGTGTGACGCCACGAGGTCTCGAGCGTTTCTCCCGCGAAAA
>CALITV010000232.1 GCA_938048925.1 uncultured bacterium
GTCAGCGGAGATATCTTCGCCAGCCGCTTGAGATAGGGCTCGGAATCTGTTGCCGCGCGCCGGTATTTCTCGTTCACCACCAGCACCGCCGGGATGACGAGCGAGGGTTTGACCATCGTCTCGGCACGGATGGTGCGCACCGTGGTAACCAGTTCGATGATGCGCTCCATGGCCGCCGCATCTTCAGAGAAACGGGGAAAATCTTCACCCCGGGGGAAATCGGCCACCATGATACTCGGCGAGCGACGCGCAGAACGGACAGGGAGCGCCTGCCACAATTCTTCGGTGATAAAAGGCATGAAGGGATGCAGGAGTCGCAGGGCGCTGTCGAGAACTCTGACGAGCACCTTTTTGGTCGCTGCCTTTTCGGCGGATGTCCCCTCGAGAAGCAACGGTTTGGCAAGTTCGATGTACCAGTCGCAGAACTCGTGCCAGAAGAAATGATAGAGACTGCTCGCTGCTTCGGGAAGCCGATAATTTTCGAGAGCCCTCCGCACCTCATCGGCAACCTCACCACTGCGGGTGAGGACCCAGCGGTCGGCCAACGAGAGATCGTCGCTCCTCGGAGTAGTTGGTTCTATCTCTACCACCTCGTCGGCGCCAAACTGCATAAGCGCGAAACGGATTGCGTTGTATATCTTGTTGCAGAATCCGGCATAGCCTTCGATCTGCGAGACCGAAAGTTTGAGATCGCGTGCAGTGAGCGGCATCATCGCAAAGGTGAAGCGGAGCGCATCGGCGCCGTACTTCTCGGTGATGTCGAGCGGGTCTATGACATTGCCGCGCGTCTTGGACATCTTCTGCCCTTTTTCGTCGCGCACCATGCCGTGGAAATAAACCTTCTGGAACGGGATATCGCCGCCGAACTTGAGCCCCATCATGATCATACGGGCAACCCAAAAGAAGATGATATCGAAACCGGTCTCCATGAGGCTCGTTGGGTAGTACTTCTTGAGATCGGGTGTCTTCTCGGGCCAGCCGAGAGTCGAGAACGGCCACAGTGCCGATGAGAACCAAGTGTCGAGCACATCGGGATCGCGGTGAATCTCGCGCGAGGAACACTTCGAGCACCGGGTCGGTGTGGCACGGGCGACGGTAATGCCGCCACAAACATCGCAATACCAAGCCGGTATCTGGTGTCCCCACCAGAGTTGGCGGCTGATGCACCAATCCTTTATGTTGTACATCCACTCGAAGTAGGTTTTCTTCCAGTGATCGGGTATGAATTCGATACGCCCCGATTCGACCGCCTCGATGGCCGGCTTTGCGAGCGGCGCTATTTTTACGAACCACTGTTTGGAAAGTATCGGTTCAACCGTCGTCTTGCACCGCTGGCATCCCCCGACGGCGTGACGGTGCGGCTCTTTCTTGACCAGAAGCCCTTGGGCCTCGAGATCGGTGACTATCCGTTCACGCGCCGCCATCGTGGAAAGCCCCTTGTAGCGACCGCCTGCCTCGTTGATCTTCCCCTCTTCGTCAATGACATTGATCTCGGTGAGGCGGTGCCGTTTGCCGGTCGCGAAGTCGTTGAAATCGTGCGCCGGCGTCACCTTGACCGCACCGGTACCAAACTCGATATCTACCAGTTCCGCATCGCCGATGATCGGTATTTCGCGCTCCATGAGCGGCAGGATGGCGGTCTTGCCGATAAGGTGACGGAACCGCGGGTCGTCGGGATGCACCGCCACCGCCGTATCGCCGAGCATCGTTTCGGGGCGGGTCGTCGCCACGGTGAGAAATTCGTTCGTCCCCTTTACCGGATACCGGATATACCAGAGCGCCCCGTCGCGTTCTTCGTGGTCAACTTCGAGATCGGAGAGCGCGGTGCGGCACCGCGGACACCAGTTTATGATGTAGGTGTCACGGTAGATGAGCCCCTCCTCATAGAGCCGCACAAAGACCTCGATAACCGCACGCGACAGCCCTTCATCCATGGTAAAGCGCTCCCGGCTCCAGTCGAGTGAACTGCCGAGTGTGCGCAGTTGCTCCGAGATACGGTTGCCGTATTCGCGCTTCCATGCCCACACCCGCTCGAGAAACTTTTCTCGCCCCAACTGGTGGCGGGTAAGTTTTTCCTTCGCCAACTCGCGCTCGACCACCATCTGAGTGGCAATGCCCGCGTGATCGGTCCCGGGCAGCCAGAGCACATCGAAACCAGTCATCCGTTTGTAACGACAAACGACATCTTGAATCGTCACCGTAACGGCATGTCCCATGTGCAGGGAACCGGTGACATTGGGTGGCGGGATAACGATACAGAATGGTGGCTTGTCGCTTTCGGGATGCGCGGCGAAGTAGCCGTGCGACTCCCACTCCCTATACCATTTAGCCTCCACCCCCCGATGGTCATAACGGGTACCAAGTGTCATAACCGTTCATCTCCGTGGGAAAAACGACGCCCGATACTCATACCTGCCGCCTAGGAAAAGTCAAAGTTATTGCCGCGGAAGCGGGGTACGGAGCACAAGGAGAAGGGGGAGGAACTACTCGTTGACCTCCGGCGCTTGGAAGGCCTCTTGGCCGTGTTCGCGCGCCTTTTCCTGCTCGCGGGAGTAGTCTTTCTTCGGCTCGGATGCGCAGGCTGCAACAAGGAGCGCCCCGGCGACAACGGCAAACAACATTTTTTTCATCGCTTCCTCCATGACGAATAAGGTCGAAACAACTATAACGCGCCGGACGCTGTTTGGCAAATAAATCACTCCTGAAGTTCACGGAACATCTGCTCGACGGTATCCCTTTCGCGGTCGAGCGCTGCAAGCCGGCTGGTGAGTTCATCACCATTTTTGACTGTGAACGAGAGCGTCACGGCATCGCCTTCGGCGAAAGGAGGATACGCTGCGGTGACGCCGGTCTTCGCCGCGAGACGGTCACAGAGCGCATCGAGATGCCTCTTTTTCGCGGTCCACCGGGGATAGCGGAGCGCTTCGAGTCGGTGCACCAGTTCGTCGAAGTTCTCCAGCGGGTGCCCCGGACGGGTAAGGAGTTCGGTATACCCCGCCTGCTCAAGCACCGTCTCGGGAGAGATTGCCTCACGGCGCGCGATATCCTTGATGAGATCCATCGCCCGATTCCGTGCA
>CALITV010000233.1 GCA_938048925.1 uncultured bacterium
GAGGCGTACGCCCGCGCTGAGTCCGGCAAGGCCGCCGCCGCCGATGAGGAACGAGCCCATCCCATCCTCTATCCCAACGCCGCAAAGACCAGTTGCTTCGCGGCGATGACTATCTTGCGACGTTTTGAAAGCGAGACGCGGCGGGTGAAGACCGGATAGTGATTTTGTTCCATTTCTTCGAGTAAAGCACGGTAGGTCTCGCGGATTGTTTCGGCAAAGGCGAGATTGCGCCGCGCCTCGCGCGGCGCCGCCGCCTCGGAGAGCCGGTAGAACTCGCGCGCCCGGTGCGCTTCAAAGGCAATGAGACGGCGGAAGGTATGGGTGTCTGAACCGCGAATGATGTCTTCTTCCGGTACGCCGAACAGAGCGAGATCCTCTTGAGGGAGATAGATGCGTCCGTTGCGGGCATCTTCGCCCACATCTCTGATGATATTGGTAATCTGAACGGCGATGCCGGTAATCTCGGCATAGCGGAAAAGGCGCGGATCGGTGCCGCTCGTTATCGTGACGACCGCGAGACCGACCGCCGAGGCGACGCGATAGCAGTAGTCGTAAAGGTCGGCGAATGTCTCGTAGCGTGAGCGGGTGAGATCCCAGCGGCATCCCTCGAGAATGAGCGCAAGATGCTCTTTCTGGAGGCCGAAGGTTTTATGTGCCCACCGAAGTTCTTCGCCGATCGGCTCGAGAGGCTCTCCTTCGAAAGCGGCGTCGAGGCGATAGGCCCATACGAGGAGATTCCGGCGCGCATCGCTGATGTTTCGCGCATCGTCAACGGCATCGTCCACTGCCCGGCAAAAAGCGTAGAAGGCGGTCATGGCTCGCCGTTTTTCGACGGGGAGGAACGATATCGCCGTTCCGAACGACGACCGCGACCGTTCGAGAACCGAGCGGCAGTAGTCTTGGGACGAGAGTTTTTTCATGGGGTATCTCCCCCGAACATCGTGGGCGCGAACGAAGATAGGTATGATCCGAGAGAGAGGCGTGGTCGCCGGCGTAGCAAGCGTGGCCCATAGCGCCGGGTCATCGCGAGCATTGTCGTGCCGCCGATGTGCACGAGTGCGAGGTATGCCTTCCCCGGCATCGGCACACTACCGATGAGCGGTTTCCCTTCGCGGAAAAGTGCGGCGGTGTGTGCGCACGCTTTGGCGATGAGCGGAGCGATCCCGTGAGAGATCGTCCCAGAGAGGATGTCTTCTTCCGAGACACCGTGGCGATCAAGGAGTTCGCGGGGGAGATAGATGCGCCCCTTCTGCGCATCAACGGAGATATCCTGCCAGAAGTTGGTAAGTTGGAGCGCGGTGCACATAGCGTCGGAGCGGCGTTCGTTTTCCGGCGTTGCGACGCCGAGCACCGCAAGGACAATACGCCCTACCGGATTTGCCGATCGGCTACAGTAGTCGTGGAGATCGTCCCAATCACGGTAACGTTTTTTCACACGATCCTGTTCGAAGGCGTCGAGAAGTGCCTCGAGGTGAGCGACCTGTATCGGATAGCGTTTCATCGCCCAGCGGAGCGCGACGAAGACCGGATGAGATGCCTCGCCGGATGCGGCGGCTCGGAGGGCGCTCCGCCACGAGGCGAGGGCGCGGAGGGCGATCGGGTCAAATATCGTTTCGTCGGCGAAATCGTCTGCGGTGCGTGCGAAGGCATAGACCGCCGCGAGTGCCTTTTGCTGGTCGGGTGCGAAGAGGCGAAGGAACACCGGGAAATTTTCGTAATGCTCAACCGCGAGTTTCCGGCAGTAGCGGTGCGCCTCGGCGAGTTCGGGCGGAGCGATGTTTCCTACCGGTGCCGGAAAGCACCACGGTGCGAGGATTGAGGTCGCTCCATTGACTTCCGCTTTGTGTACGGACTGCGACACGTGAACCACCAAACAATAGAAAAGCGTGCGGGAAGGTGCAACAATCGTGCCGCTCGATGTCGTGATGAAATGTCGTGTATCTTTGCGCTTTACGGAGCCGGCGTTTCGTCGGTGCCCGGTGCGGTTCCGCACGGAGCGTGCGCTCGAAAACGAACGATGCGGTGTCCGGCATGCAACGATCACTACTCACTGTGGGCTCTTCGCGGTGGCATATTGCTTGCTCTTCTCTGGCCGGCTTTTTTCTTTTTTTTATGGAGAGGTGCCTGTGGCCTATCCCGAACGACTCGATTACTACCGACGGCAAGTGGATGCGGTTCTTGACCGGATGGTGCAAGAAAGCGGCGGCCCCGATGCTCTCCGCGCCGCAATGCGTTACTCGCTTCAGGCGGGAGGCAAGCGCATCAGGCCGGCCTTGCTTCTTGCGACCTACGATCTCTGCGGCGGCGATGGGCCGAATCCGTTTCCTGCCGCCTGTGCGATCGAGTTCATTCACACCTATTCGCTCATTCACGATGATCTGCCGGCGCTCGATAACGACGATCTGCGCCGTGGAATGCCGACCTGTCACAAGAAATTCGGCGAAGCGCTTGCGATACTCGCCGGCGATGCGCTCCTCACCGAGGCGTTTCATCTCATTGGGCGCGCCTATGCCGATCGTCCGGCACTCGGTCTGCGGATCGTCACCGAAATCGCCAGTGCTGCCGGCGCTGCCGGTATGGCTGGCGGACAGGTGCTCGATACGGTGGATGTAAAACCGAACGCTCCGATCGAGGTGGTCGAACAGATGCATCGAATGAAGACCGGAGCGCTCATTGTCGCGTCGGTCCGCTGTGGTGCTCTTCTCGCGGGTGCCGACGAGGATGCGATCGCGGCGCTCACCGCTTATGCGCGTCATCTTGGGCTCGCGTTTCAAGTGACCGACGATATCCTCGATGTCACGAGCACGAAAAACGAACTCGGCAAGAGCGTCGGCAAGGACGCGGCTCAGCATAAAACGACCTATGTGTCGGCTTGGGGGATCGAGAAGAGCCGCGCCTATGCGGCGCTCCTCGTCGAGCAAGCGCTCGGCGAGATAGCGCGTTTC
>CALITV010000234.1 GCA_938048925.1 uncultured bacterium
CCGCTCTATCGCGCTGCACTGGAACGGCTCAAGGCGGTGCCGGGGACGATCTTCGCCTGCACCTGCACCCGGGGACAACTGGCGCGAAGCGGCGGTGCCGATCGCTATCCGGGGACATGCCGCACTAAAGGATTGCCGCTCGATGCCGCCGGTGCCAAACTGCGCCTTTTCGCTCCCGATGCACCCACCGGAGACTTCGTCGTGTGGAAGAGAGATAACTTTCCTGCCTATCAACTTGCCTCGGTCGTTGATGACGAGCA
Organism: uncultured bacterium; assembly: GCA_938048925.1. Taxonomy (GTDB): domain Bacteria; phylum UBP6; class UBA1177; order UBA1177; family JAKLFG01; genus CALITV01. Next base: position 261 of record CALITV010000234.1, read on the forward strand.
TTTCGCGGTGACGCACATCGTACGCGGCGCCGACCTCCGTGATTCGACCGAGATGCAGCGCCGTCTCGCCCGAGTGCTCGGATATGAAACCTTTTTGCAGGCGCGGGTCCTCCACCATCCGCTCGTCGTCGGCCACGACGGCAGGAAGTTCTCCAAGTCGGATGACTCGCTTTCTGTGGCTGCTTTGCGAAAAGGCGGGGTAACCACCGCCGCCATATATCGTTTCGTCGCTGTAGCGCTCGGGCTGTCCCGTTCCGTGGAGACGGCGCGCGAATTGCTCGATGCGTGCGATGCGACGACTATTGCATCGTTCGATGTAAGCCGTCGTGGTGCGGAGCCGATACTGGCGCCGTTTAGGTAAAAAGGAGAGGACCGAAACTCTCTGGGCGGTGGAAATCGGGTTCTTTCGAGGCGACCGGATAGTGTGAAAGGTATTGTCGCACAGGCAGGTCGTCGCCGCACAGATAGAAATTTCCTCGTGCGCAGATTCCCTGTTTGATTTGATTTCCTTCGGGATGGAAGAAAGAGAGCGGTATTTCCAGCGAAAGTGACCATAGGAGCGGTTTTTTCGTGAGGCGAAAGGGGAACCTGCCGAGGGAGGGTGTTCGGCGAACGGTCATTATCCTTTCGGGGGCTATGAACACGCGATGTGTTCGATCGGGGCCATACTGCACGAGAAGAGTCCCGATGGCGTTGGCCTCGATATTGTAATAGTTCTCTCCGTCAAACGAAACGAACCATTCGACGCAGCGGTCGCGCCATACGGGGCCGTTGTCATCGGTGACGAGCGCCTGTACGGCGGTGTCGTGAACCTCGAAACAGAGATGTATGGCGGTCGCATCCCACCCTATGCGCACCGAGGCCTCCAAACGGGCAGAAAACGACGGCCAATTGACCGTGGCGATAGGATACTGCGTCAGCGGCAGTCCATTTTTGACAAGGGGAACGAAAATCACGGGAAGACGAAACCTTTCTCGCGGAAGAGCCGGGTGCAAGCGGCGACGACATCGGCGTCCAGTTTCCCGGCGGTAGCCATCGCTTCCACATCGGTGAGAACCTCTTCGATCGGGACGGCAGGACGGTAGGGACGATGCGAGGAGTGTGCCTCCACGATGTCGGCTACCGAAAGGATGCGGGCTTCGAGCATAATCTCTGGGCCCTTGAGGCCTTGTGGATACCCCGAACCATCGAGTTTTTCGTGATGTTGGTGCACGATTTCGGCAATCGGCTGATCGAAGGAGACATTCTTGAGTATCTCCCAACCCGCCTCGGCGTGCATCTTGAGGAGTTCCAGTTCCTCGCGTCGTAGCGTGCCGGGGCGCGACAGGAGTTCAGCCGGCACATAGATCTTGCCGATGTCGTGGAGAAGAGCCGCCGTTCGTAGAATGTTGGCAAATCCCTCGGAGTGTCCCATTTCGAGCACGAGCGCCTGAGAAAGCGCCGCCACTCTCTTCTCGTGATCGGCGGTGTAGGGATCGCGGAAATTCATCGCTTCGGAGAGTGTTTCCACCAATTCGTTGAAGGTGCGGTTTATCTGACGGATGCTTTCTTTGAGCAGCGTCTCGGTTTTTACGCGGTCGCTGATGTCTTCGATGGTGCCTTCGTAATAGAGCACCTTTCCGGCGCTGTCCCTCACCACACGGCCGTACTCGCGGATGAACATAATAGAGCCATCCTTGCGGCGCCAGAGCGACTCGAAACCGCGGACGGAGCCCTTCTCTTCGATTTCCTTCTTGAAAAGGTCACGGTAGTGCTCGACCGCGTAGCCGTGCTCGGTAACATTGCGTTTCTTGAGTTCCTCGACGGTCTCGTAGCCCATCATCTCAGCGAGCGCCTGATTGGCCATGAGGATGTGGCCGTCGGGGGTGGTGCGGTAGACGCCGATGGGAGAGTCCATCACGAGGCTTTCGAAACTCTCGGCTTTTTCCCGAAGCGCCGCGAGATCTGCTTCGAGTTCTTGGATATAGGCGTTGTCGGGAGGTCGCTTCTTGCGGGTGGCGATATTGGGGTTGTTCATCTTGTTCCTCATGATCGGTAACGATTATAGCCACCCCTATTTCGTTGCGCAAGAAAAACTAGGTTCGGCACCAAGGGCGTTTGCTTTTCGTTCCGGCGATGATACATTCATGTCGAAAAACGATGTTGCGGAGGTCCCGATGGAGCGGCTCAAAGGCGAACTCAAACGGATCATGGGGCAGTTCCCCGGGTACGGATTCCGGTTTCGCTACCTCGACTGGGAGACCGATTTTCTGAGGTTTTATCGCAGTCAGGCGAACTACAACATCTCGAAGCGGACGGTTCTTTTGAGCGGAACAGTCGAGCGCGAGAAGCGGAAGTTTTCGTTCCAGATAGCCGCCCCCGACGGGGCGAAGGCCGCCGCGATGGTCGAGCGGGCGGTGAGCCTGCTGGACGATCTGCCGCCCGATCCCGATTTCGTAAGTTTTGAGGACGATCCGACGCACTACGCGTACCGCGACTTCGAGAAGGCGATGGCAAAGGCGCCACTTGCGCGAAAACTCGATATCCTCGAACAGGTAGCCGCGGTGGCCGCGCCGCTCGGTTTCGATATCTATGGCGCCTTCGTGACCGTTGCTTCCGACGGCTTCCTGCTCCAGTCCAACGGGCTCGATAAGCGCATGTTCGTCTCGCCGCTCATGCTCGACATGAAGGCGGTGGCACGCGACGAAGGTCACCGTGCCTCCGGCGCGCGCCCTCTTTCTCCCCGATACTCGTCCGATAACATCACGCCATC
>CALITV010000235.1 GCA_938048925.1 uncultured bacterium
CTTTACGGTCTATCTGCCTTTATGAATCCGGCTAGCCGTTCTTCTTCCATCGCGCATCGCGGCCGCGTCCCAATCCCTATTTGCCTTTTCCCTTCCGCTCTGCTAGCATCATCTTGCAACGAAGGGAGGCATCAATGGCACATCACAAGCATCATCAAACCGGCGGCGAGGAACAGAAAAACCGAGGCAATCATGCGGTTCGGACGAGCCGCGAGGTCTCGGCAATCCGCCAAGCGATTCTCGATAATCTTGCCTGTCACCAAGGGAAGTTTCCGAAGATGGCGACGCGCAACGACTGGTACCTTGCGATTGCTTACACGGTGCGCGATCGCCTGCTCACCGGCTGGACGGCGGCCGCCGAAACCTACTACCGGCAGGCGAGTCGCACTGTTTGCTATCTTTCGGCGGAATTTCTTCTCGGGCCTCATTTGGGAAACAACCTTATCAATCTCGGGCTCTACGACGAGGTGAAACAGGCGGTCGCCGGTCTCGGCCTCGACCTCGACGAAATACTCGAACAGGAAGAGGAGCCGGGGCTCGGCAACGGCGGCCTCGGGCGGCTTGCAGCCTGCTATATGGATTCGCTCGCGACGCTCGACATCCCGGCCATCGGTTACGGTATCCGCTACGAGTTCGGCATCTTCGATCAGGAGATACGCGACGGCTGGCAGGTCGAGGTGACCGACAAGTGGCTCCGCTACGGCAACCCGTGGGAGATCGCGCGCCCCGAAATTGCCTTCGATGTGAAGTTCGGAGGTCACACGGAGATGTTCTCCGATACGAGTGGCGCGTTCCGCGTTCGCTGGATCCCCGACCATGTCGTCAAAGGGGTCGCCTACGATACGATGATACAGGGCTACCGGACGACGACCGCGAGCCTGCTGCGGCTCTTCAAGGCCGAGGCGGTCGAGTCGTTCGACTTCCGCTCGTTCAATGTCGGCGACTACTACGGGGCGGTGCACGAAAAGGTCTCTTCCGAAAACCTGACCAAGGTGCTCTACCCGAACGATGAACCGCTTGCGGGCAAACAGCTCCGTCTCAAACAGCAGTACTTCTTCGTTTCGTGTGCTCTGCAAGACATGGTGCGCATTTACCTCCAGCGCGAAAAAACGATCGACCATTTCCATGAGAAATACGCGGTGCAACTCAATGATACCCATCCCGCCATCGCGGTGGCCGAACTCATGCGCATCCTGCTCGACGACTACGGCTACGCGTGGGAACCGGCATGGGAGATAACACGCCAAACCTTTGGCTACACGAATCACACCCTTCTTCCCGAAGCGCTCGAGAAGTGGCCGGTCGAACTCTTTCGACAGGTGCTTCCGCGTCATCTCGATATCATCTATGAACTCAACGCCCGTTTCCTCGCCGAGGTGCGCGGTCGTTTTCCCGGCGACGATGATTTCGTACGCCGCGTCTCGCTCATTGACGAGTGCGGCGAGCGGTATGTGCGGATGGCGAACCTCGCCTGTGTCGGGAGTCACGCCATCAACGGCGTTGCGGCGCTCCACTCTGAACTGCTCAAACAAACGGTGCTTGCCGATTTCTACCGCCTCTGGCCCGAGAAGTTTTCGAACAAGACCAACGGCGTGACCCCGCGTCGTTTCGTGGTGCTCTCCAACCCGGGACTCACGCATCTCATCAGCGAGAAAATAGGAAGCGATTGGGTACGCGACCTTTCCCGATTGAGAAGCCTCGAACCGTTTGCCGAGGAGAGCGCATTCCGCGCCGCGTGGCGCACGGTCAAGGAGGAGAACAAGCGGCGACTTGCGAAACTCATCGAGGAGCGGACCGGCATCGTGGTGGACCCGAAGAGTCTCTTCGATGTGCAGGTGAAACGAATCCACGAGTACAAGCGCCAGCACCTCAACCTGCTCCATGTCGTGACGCTCTACAACCGCATCCGGCGCGGCGAGACCGCCGGCATGGTGCCGCGCACCGTCATCATCGGCGGCAAGGCGGCCCCCGGCTACCGGATGGCGAAACTCATCATCCGACTCGCCAACGGCATCGCAGAAACGGTGAACGGTGACCCGAAAGCGCGCGAGTGGCTCCGGGTCGTCTTCTTCCCTGACTTCAATGTCAAGAACGCGCAGGTCATCTACCCGGCGGCAGAGTTGTCCGAGCAGATTTCTACGGCGGGTAAAGAGGCATCGGGCACCGGCAACATGAAGTTCGCGCTCAATGGCGCGCTCACCATCGGGACGCTCGATGGCGCCAATGTCGAGATACGCGAGGAGGTGGGTGCGGAGAATTTCTTTCTATTCGGCCTTCGCACCGATGAGGTGCTTGCACTGCAGGCGCAGGGATACCATCCGTGGGAACACATCGGCGCCGATGAAGATTTGCGCGAGGCGCTCGATACGATCGCTTCGGGGATTTTCTCGCGCGGCGACCGAGATCTTTACGGGGCGCTGCTCAACAACCTTTGGCACCACGATCCCTTCCTCGTCTGTGCCGACTACCGATCGTATGTGGACACCCAAGCGACCGTCGCCGTCGCCTACCGCGATGCCGATCGCTGGACGAAGATGTCCATCCTCACGACTGCCCGTATGGGGAAGTTCAGTTCCGATCGCGCCATCCGTGAATACTGCGACGATATCTGGAAGGTCCAATCAGTAAAGATCAGGTGAGCGGGTTTTCCTTGCCTCTCCGACCCGCCCCACTATAATCGCCCCGTCGTTTGTGAACAACCAACGCAGGGGGGTTTCCCATGGCCATCGTGCTCGACGGAAGTCATCTCACCATCGAACAACTCGTCGCCATCGCCCGATCCGGCGAAAAGGTCGAACTATGTCCGAAGGCTATCGAGCGGATAAGAATCTGTCGAGCGATGCTCGAGGAGAAGATCGCAAAGCGCGAGATCATGTATGGCGTCAACACCGGTATCGGCGAGTTCTCGGAGATCGTGCTCTCCGACGACCAGATCGAGCAGTTCCAGCGCTGGCTCGTCTACAACCACTCGGCGGGCATCGGGGAACCGGCGCCCATCGAGCATGTCCGTGCTGCGATGGCGGCGCGCGTCAATGTTCATGCGCACGGCAACTCGGGTTGCCGCCCGGAGATACCGCTCACGCTGGTCGAGATGCTCAATAAAGGGGTGACGCCGTATGTGTGCCGCAAAGGATCGGTCGGCGCCTGCGGCGACCTTGCCCCAATGTCACAGATCGCTCTGGCGCTGCTCGGCGAGGGGCAGGCCTACTATCGGGGCGAACTGCTTCCCGCGAAGGTCGCCTTCGAACGGGCTGGGATTCCGATACCCGGTCTCAAGGCGCGCGACGGTCTTGCAGCCATCAACGGAGCGAACCTCCTTACCGCCATCAGCGCGCTCACCCTCTACGACACCGACCGTTGGCTCAAGCAGGCCGAGATCGCCGCGGCGATGTCGCTCGAGGCGCTGCTCGCCAACATGAAGCCGTATCACCCGAAGATACACGAGTTGCGGGGGTTCCCCGGCGCGGTGCGCTCTGCTGCCGCGATTCGTAAGTGCATAGAAGGGAGCGATCTCCTTTCGGGAACCGTAAAAACTAAGGTGCAGGACGCCTATTCGATGCGCTCGACACCGCAAGTCATCGGCGCGGCGCACGATGCGGTCCGCTGGGCGCGTGCCCAAGTCGAGACCGAACTCAACGGCGTGGGGGACAATCCCATTTTCGTTCCTGAGGAAAAACTGGCCCTTTCGGGAGCAAATTTCCAAG
>CALITV010000236.1 GCA_938048925.1 uncultured bacterium
TACTTGAAAATGTCGAGTGGATGTTTGGGAAATGTAGTGTAGAACTTCTCGAACATCTCTTCGATTGCCTTCCCCGCCTCTTCGGGATACTTCTCCTTGAGTTCGAAGAGTTTCACCAGATAGGCGACATCCTTTCCTTTCGCCAACAAAGAATCGGCATACTCGGCGATCTCCTGCTCCGCCGGCGACTTTTCTTTCGGTCCCTGCTGTGTGGCGCAGGAAAGGGCGAAACAGAGCACCCCGGCGATCCCCGCCATAATGGCAAATCGTGACATCATTCTCATGGCCTCCCTCCTTGGAAACACACATAGTGCGACCCTATGCTAATGGGTCTATCGCCCAAAATCAAATAATTTGTGTTTTTTCGGAACCGTTTTCCTTTTTCGGTCGAACGCTGTCGAGAGGTGGTGACAATCGGAACGCGAAGAATAGGTTCAGTGTATTCAATATATTATGAATTTCCATTTGACACAATCAACACCACCGTTACTATACATCCATGATTCCGGGACTCGCTTCTTTCCGGGCGCCTAACAAGGAGGTTACCACGATGTTCACGCGAGCGACGAAAATCAAGAAGGAGAAGCCGTACACCGAGGTCGTCACCGACCAGCGAAACGAACTGGAAAAAGACCCCATCGTCAAAGAACTCATTGATCTCACCGATTATCAGAAGCCGAAACAGCGGGCCGAGTGTCTCCGCATGAAGCGGCCGTGCCTGTTCGTCTCGTGCAAATATCACCTCTACCTCGATGTCAACCCCGACACCAAGTCCATCAAGTTCAATTTCCCGGGCAAAGAGGTTTGGGAACTCAAGGAGACCTGCGCGCTCGATGTCGCCGACAAGGGAGGCGTAACGCTCGAGGAGGTCGGCGCCATCATGAACCTCACCCGCGAGCGCATCCGTCAGGTAGAGATGCGGGCTATACAGAAACTCAAGGTCAACGGCACCAAATACAACATCAAGAACCTCTTCTTCGTCAAGTGACCCCGCCGCTTTCCTTTCGCTCCGCCACGCCGTCAGATTTCGACGAACTCTGGCCGATATTGCACGAGGTCTTCGAGAGCGGCGAGAGTTATCCCCATCCACCCGGCACCACAAAAGAGGAAGGCTACCGTTATTGGATAGAAACGCCGACCGTAACCATCGTCGCGACCCTCGACGGCCGCATCGCCGGCACCTACTATCTGCGGCCCAATCAGGTCGGCCTCGGCTCACATGTCGCAAATGCCGGCTACATGGTCGCTTCGTGGGCGCGTGGCAGAGGCATCGGCCGCGCGCTGTGCCTCCACAGCATCGAGGAGGCGCCGAAGCACGGATTCAAAGCGCTTCAATTCAACCTCGTCGTCGCCTCGAACACGCCGGCGGTCCATCTCTGGCAATCGTGTGGGTTCACCATCATCGGGACCATACCCAAGGCCTTCAATCACAAACGGCTCGGCCTCGTGGATGCTTACATTATGCACCGGTTTTGTACGGGAGGTTGATATACGGCATGGCGGTTGACACACTTGCGCGGGACGATCACAGCATCACCTACACGCTTGCCCCCGGGACCTACTACATCGTCGTGGACACTTATACTGGGAACACCGATCTCCCGGGCGAATACTCGTTGAGCGTCAACTTCGAACCCGCCGGAACACCTGTCGATGAAGATCCCGTAACCGACGAGGATAGTGCCGATAACACGGTACAGACAGATGGGGACACTTCCACCATCGAAGAGAGTTATCCCATTGATGACGGCGAGATGCAGGACACGGAACTGCCGGATGGGAATGACGGAGCGGACGAAACGGTGGTCACCGATCAGGAGGTCACGGCGGACGACGATGTGTCAATGACCGATGAACAGGGCGACACCACGGGAGAGTATCCCGATCTGGAAGATACGGACGCCGGCGAGACGGGCTGCTCCTGTTCCGTAATTTCGATATAATAAAACACCAGAAAAATACAGCGATTCAGAGCACCGTCAGGCTGCACCCGCCCTCATTTTTCGCAACGGTATCAACATCGGGCTTCGTCTCTTCGTCGGTGAAGGTATCGTAGTCGGAAGCGACCTCGGCGACGATGTCCTCCACCGTGTCGGTCAGTTTCAGCGTCGGGTCGCCGAAGTAATTGAACGATGCCTTGGCGGTCGCCGTCTCACCGTCCATCGCCGTCCCCGCCGCCGCTTTCGCCGCCGCGAGCGCCTCGCCTGCCGCCATCCCCGCGAGGAGGTTGAGATAGAAGAGCGGGCCGATATTGTCGTCGCCGAAGGTGGTGGTGTCGAGATCGGCCTCCATATCGTGCCAGAACGATTTGCTACGCGGCCCGGCGACCGATGAGGCGATCATTCCGACCGCCGCGCCGCTGATGAGCAGGTGATTGGCGAGGTTGTCTGGTTGTTGGCTCTGTCCCACATCGCAACTGACGGCGACTGCGAACGCAGGGGCATCGGTCGTTATCCAATGTGCCGATTTCCACGAGAGCATCGTCGGCCAGTCTATCTCCCCCTCGAGCGGCAGTTCGCTATCTCCCTCGTGTTCGCGCCACACGACGCGCGCCACCGTGTCGGGAGCACCATGCGCCCCCCACATCACCATCCCATAGCCCCTGCTCCACTCGGCAACGAGGTTTTCTTCGTTCAGCGCCAGTTCGCTTTCCCACTGCGATGGCTTGTAACCCTCGCGCTCATACATTCGCGAGACGGTCACCCGCTCGTCATGGTCCAGATGATTCACGATGAACCACTCGGCGATCCCCGCCGAATCCTCGTCCTCTGGCCAGTTCGCTCCGATGAAGGTCATCCCTTTGAAACCCCAGATAGCCATCGGGAAAAGGAACCGGTAGCGGTAGGCCTCGGCGAATTTCCTCGTATGGTTCATGAAGTTGATTGCGGTCTTGAGCACCGCATCGAGGTCTTCGGTGTTGTCGAAATAGACGGCGATGCGACCGGGGATAAGGTCGGCGGTGAACGAGACGCCGCCTATCTCGTCCGGTTGGGCGAACTTGCCGTCGTTGTTCTTGTCCCACTCCCCGGTGAGATCGGCGTAGAACCAGTCGGTGTCGGCCCATTCGTTCATCCCGGGGATGAGCCCCGCCATCCCCTCGCGCGACCAGAAGCGGACCATCGGGACATCGCCGTAGTCGCGGTGCGGGTAGCCGATGAGGAGCACGTAGCCGTAGTCGTTCTTGACCGTTTTGAGCCAGTCGCGGATGAGGATCGCCTTCTCCTGACCGACCACCCCTTCGCCGCCGAATTCGTCCTCGGTGGCGACGAGCACTTTGAACCCGCGCTTTTCCTTTTCCTTCGCGAAAACCGGCAACTGCTTGGACCCTTCCTCGATCGTCTTGGTGGTGACGATGATGAGTCCCTTCTTCGGTTCGGCCGCCGCAAGTGGCAGGAAGAGAAGTAGGAACAACAGAAAACTTCTCGCATGTCGCATGACAGCCCCCCCTACTCTTCGAACTCGGCACAGTCAATCGCCACCGCATCACCCCCGTCGGGAAACCGGTAGCAGATACATCCTTCATACTGCATGTACTCGGCTATCGCGGTCGGATCACTCGTCAGCGCCACATTGCCCGCCGCTTCTATGTACTCGCCGATCGCGAAATCGGTGTTGCCGGTCGTGCAGAAGAAAAGTGCCGAATCGGTCACGGTCCAATCGGCTACCACGATAGGACACTGTTTCATGAGGTAGTCGTTCCCGTCGATTCTCTGGTCAACCTCGGAAAAGGAGTAGTAAACCTTCGATGCGACATTCTCGACGAGCGTATCTCCGCTTTCCCTGAGCGCGGCGATGGCGGCATGCT